>CAYVLL010000035.1:0-8431 GCA_964452235.1 uncultured Woeseiaceae bacterium | reverse complement strand
CCGGACAGCGTGTCCCGGATGGCCGCGAAACGGCTTTTGCGATAGTTTCTGCACTATGGGCGCGCCACGGCCGTCGGAGTTTGAAGCTGAACGGGAATTTCAATTGTCTGGCAAATTGACGTCGGAACAACTGCTTGCCCTTGCCGGGCGCGTCCTGGACGTGGAATCGCGCGCAGTCAACCAGCTCAGGATGCGACTCGACCGTACCTTCGCCGAGGCCTGCGAACTGTGCCTGGCAACTACCGGCCGGGTCGTCGTCACAGGAATGGGAAAGTCGGGCCATATTGGCGGCAAGATTGCGGCAACGCTTGCCAGCACCGGCACTCCGGCGTTTTTCATGCATCCGGCGGAGGCCAGCCACGGCGATCTGGGCATGATTACAGGCCAGGACCTTATGCTGGCGGTGTCCTATTCCGGTGAGACACAGGAAATCGTCACGATTCTGCCACTGGTCAAGCGCATGGGCGCCAGCCTGATCTCGCTGACCGGCAAACCGGGTTCAACGCTTGCGCTGGCCGCGGACGTGCACCTGAATGTCGCCGTCGACGAGGAGGCCTGTCCGCTGAACCTTGCGCCGACTGCCAGCACAACGGCGACTCTGGCAATGGGCGACGCGCTGGCGGTGGCATTGCTGGAGAGTCGCGGCTTCACCGCCGAAGACTTTGCCCGCTCACACCCCAGCGGTACGCTTGGCAGGCGATTGCTACTGCGGGTGTCCGACGTGATGCACACCGGTTCCAGGATCCCGGCTGTCGGGGAGGACGTCACTGTGAGCGCGGGACTGCTGGAGATGACGAGGAAAAACCTCGGCATGACCGCCGTGATCGCCAGCGATCGACGCTTACTGGGGATTTTTACGGACGGAGATCTGCGACGCGCGCTGGACGCCGGAATCGATGTACGGACGACGCAAATGCATTCGGTCATGCAACGTAACAGCAAGACCATAGCGCCGGACGTACTCGCCGTTGAAGCCGTGCGCCTGATGGAAGAGCACAAGATTACTGCACTGCTGGCGGTGGATCAGGACGGGAAGTTGGTTGGTGCTCTCAATATCCACGATTTGTTCCGTGCGGGGATAATGTGACACAAGCCACTCGTCGGCGGCTGCCGGAAGACATACGCCTGGCTGCTTTTGATGTCGATGGCGTGTTTACCGACGGCCGTTTTTACCTGTCCAATGACAATATCGAGGCGAAGGCTTTTTCCACCCAGGATGGTTACGGTATTCGCCGATTGCTGAACGCGGGTATCGCGGTGGCTGTGATCAGCGGCAGGAATTCACGCGCCGTCGAGTTGCGCATGGCCGAACTTGGAGTTACCCACCTGATGCAGGGTATTGCCGACAAGGTGGCAGCACTGGACGGCCTGCTGAGTCGATTGCAACTGACGCCTCGGCAATGTGTCTATACAGGTGACGACATACCCGACTTGCCATTGTTGCAACACGTGGGATTCTCCATCGCGGTTGCGAATGCGGCACAGGAAGTCAAAGAAGTGTGCGACTACGTAACGCGCAATCCCGGCGGATTCGGTGCCGTAAGGGAGGTCTGCGATCTGATCCGGAGCCGCGAAATTCCGCAAGCGGATCATAAGCGATGACAGTCCGGTCTTTCGTGGGATTCGCTGCCTTGATTCTGGCGGCTGTCGCCAGCTGGTACGTGGCCACATCGCTGCAGGAACCCGATGCCGTTGACGAAGTACGTAGCGCGACCGGCGAAGGATTCTACCTGCGATCGGTAAGAATTCTAGGCACGGATGAGCAGGGAGATCTCCTGTACGAGATCATGGCAGAGTACGCCGAACAAAGGCCTGACGACGAGATTGCATTCGAGAATGTCGAAATATTGTATACACCATCAGCGACTGTTCCCTGGAAACTTAACGCAGACCTGGCAATGATCGGCAGAGACCAGAAACTCGTCGTATTGAGCGGGCACGTGCGCGCCGTCAGCGCACAAGGTTTTGCCGGCGAAGTGACGGAAATCCGCACGCCGTATCTGGAATTCGAACCGGAAAGCTTCCGTGCGGAAACTGACAGCCGTGTCCAGATTCGCATCGGATCCCGGAGCCTCACTGCAACCGGCATGCTAGCATTGTTGCAAGACAATCGACTGCAACTCAAATCCAACATTAACGGCAAATTCGTCCCGTGAGAATGTCAGAGATCCGTATATTCGCTTTCCTGTACTTTGCCGCAATGGCCGCATTCCCGTTGACAGCTGCCGCGCAGGACGCCGACATGCGCCTGCCCATCATGCTGGACGCAGATGAATCCGACTACGACGGCCGGAACTCGATGCTTATGTTTCGTGGCCTGAGACTTTCGCAGGGCAACCTCGGCATACAGGCCGATCAGGGGCGCGCCAGCCAGCTCGATTTCGAAGACAGTGTCTGGCAATTCGCCGGGAATGTGGTCATCGAGATTGAGAACGGGCGTATTGAATGTGATTCGGCCGATCTGAAGTTTTCAGGTCACCTTCTCGAACTTGCAACAATTGTCGGGTCGCCGGCGACGTTCGAAATGCTCCGCCCGGGCAGCGACGTTGTTACCTACGCCGAGGCCGGCAGCCTCAAGTACGATTTCGCTGCAGGCGTCATCGAATTCTCCGACCAGGCCGTTGTCACGGAAGGCGGCAACGAGATCTCGAGCAATTACCTCGTGTATAACATCAAGGAGCAACGCATCAGTGCCCAGTCCGCGGAGGAGGGAGGCGAAAGAGTCAAGATTACCTATACGCCCCGGGACACCACCGGCGAGCGAAGTGGCGACATCGCGTCACCGGATGAATCGATCGTGCCTGAAATCGTGCCTGATGATGAGCGAGACGATGATCAATGAGCATCCTCAGCGTTCAGGATATCTCCAAGCGCTACAAGCTTCGTGAAGTCGTCAAGAATATTTCGCTGGAAATCACCAGTGGCGAAGTCGTCGGGCTGCTTGGCCCGAACGGTGCAGGGAAAACCACTGCCTTCTACATGATCGTCGGCCTTGTGCCATGCGACCGCGGCAGAATTCTGCTGGACGGACACGACCTCACGGCATTACCGATGCACAAACGTGCCGCTATGGGACTCGGTTATCTCCCGCAAGAGGCGTCAATTTTCCGGAAGTTGACGGTCGAGCAGAACATCCTCGCCATCCTCGAAAGTCGTAATGACCTCGATCGTCACGGACGGGAGCAGGAACTCGATCAACTGCTGGATGAATTACACGTCGGGCATGTCCGTGGCGGCATCGGGATCAGCCTGTCCGGCGGCGAGCGGCGGCGTGTCGAAATTGCCCGCGCCCTGGCCGCGAATCCCCGCTTTGTCCTGCTCGACGAGCCCTTTGCCGGCGTGGACCCGATCTCCGTCCTCGATATCCAGAGAATTATCAGGCATTTAAGTGATCGGAAGATCGGTGTCCTGATAACTGACCACAATGTCAGGGAAACCCTCGGAATTTGCGGGCGAGCCTATATACTGAATGAGGGCAACCTGATCGCTGCCGGCTCGCCGGACGAGATTCTGCAAAACCAGCACGTTCGGGAAGTGTATCTCGGACAGGAGTTCCGACTCTGAAGGATCATTACCAGACTGACGGTTCGTGTCCGCCGGCGCACCCGGCAGTTGGCGAGGTCCGGCCCGCAATGAGGCAATCCCGTTATCCGGATCGAATGACTGCATGATGAAACCGTCGTTACAACTCAGGCAGAGCCAATCTCTGACAATGACGCCGCAGCTGCAACAGGCCATTCGCCTGCTGCAACTCCCGGTGCTCGACCTGAGCGCGCAGATCCAGGAGGCGCTCGAAGAAAATATAATGCTGGAAATGCAGGACCTGCCGGACGTTCCAGGGACGGCCCCGGAAGCGACCGCCGAAGTCGAGACCATCAAGGTCGAGGACAGCTGGCAAGCGAGTTCCATGGAGCGAACGCAGGAAAGCAACTGGAATGGCGAAGGCCGGGCAATCAGTGAATACGCCGATCAAAGTGGCCAGTCGCTGCGCGAACACCTGATCTGGCAGCTTGAGCTCGAAAACTTCACGCCCCGCGAAAGTGTTATTGGCGAGACCCTGATTGACTCCATCAATGACGACGGCTACCTGACGATCGGACTCGAAGAGGCCATCAGGTCCATCGGCACCGAATCGGCTGTAACCCTCGAAGAGGCCGAGCAGACTCTCTATAAAGTTCAGCGCCTCGACCCCGTGGGCGTAGGAGCACGCTCGCTGTCAGAATGCCTTGTGTTGCAGCTCGAACAACTTGAAACATCCACGCCGGGCCTGAGTGTCGCAATAGAGCTCGCACAGAACCATCTGGACGCGGTTGCCGCACAGGAATACTCCGAACTGCGGCGATCATTGCGCACAACCGAAGACGACCTGCATGATGCGCTTGCACTCATCAAGTCATGCAATCCACGGCCCGGCCAGACGATAAGTCCCGGCACGGCAGAATATGTTGTACCTGATGTGTTTGTGCGCAAGATCGACGACCGCTGGCAGGTTGAAATCAGTTCGTCGGGAATTCCTCGATTGTCGGTCAACCAGAGATATGCTCAGCTGTTACGCGGCAACAGTGACCATGCCGTATTGCGAACGCAGTTACAGGAAGCACGTTGGCTGGTACGGAGCCTTGAAATACGTAATGAGACTCTGTTGAAAGTTGCAAGCTGTATCGTCTCCAGACAAACAGAATTCCTCGACCGTGGCGATGAAGCCATGAAACCGCTCGTATTACGGGACGTTGCCGAAGAAATCGGTATGCACGAATCGACTATTTCGCGCGTTACGACGAGCAAGTACATGCATACGCCGCGCGGCGTATTTGAATTCAAATACTTTTTTTCGAGTCACCTCGCGACGGCTGATGGTGAGGATCAGTCTTCAACGTCGGTACGCGCAAAAATTCGTAAGCTTATCGGCTCCGAGAATCCAACCAAACCGCTGAGCGACAGCAAGATCGCGAGGCTTTTGGCTGACGAGGGAATATCGGTTGCCAGACGTACGGTCGCAAAGTACCGTGAAGCCATGAAAATTTCTTCTTCGAGTGAACGTAAAGTACGCAAGGCGAAGTGAAAGCTGCAGCAGGATTAACTTCTGACCAAGATTGATTCGGGAGACCAATATGCAACTAAGCGTTACGGGCCATCATCTGGATATCACGGCTGCATTAAGGGATTACGTGGAAAGCAAGATTGAAAAACTGGAGCGCCATTTTGACCTGGTTTCAGACGTGCATTGTATTCTCACTGTGGAGAAACTGAGGCACAAGGCTGAAGCCACTGTTAATGTGAACGGCGGCCAGATTTACGCCGATGCCATAGAGGACGATATGTACGCTGCAATCGACGGCCTCGTCGACAAACTCGACCGACAGGTCAAGAAACACAAGGAAAAACTTGTGGATCACCACGCACGGGATGCTCTCAAACGGCGGTTCGAGTAGCAGCGCTACTACTTTACATAATCTTATGTGGGCTGGTTCAAGCGGCGCTTTTGCCCGCTTTCATATAATGCCCGCGCAGCGACCGGGTATCCCGATTCGTGCAGAATCCAGCTTGCCCCGAAATCCCACAGACTTCCAACGTAGTCCCAATGATAATTGATCAAGTCATCCAACCTGAGAGCGTTCTCTGCAACGCCAATGCCAGGAGCAAGAAGCATTGCCTGGAGATACTGAGCGAGTTGCTGGCCCGGGCAAACCCGGCGATCGGCAGCGAGGAAATATTCTCCAAACTGATTGAAAGAGAGCGGCTCGGCTGCACCAGTCTCGACAAGGGTATCGCATTTCCGCATTGTCGCATCTCCGGCGCCGTCAACAGCAGCGGGGCATTGATCAAGCTGGTGGAGCCGGTTGACTTCGACTCGCCGGACGGTGAGTCCGTCGACCTCGTGTTCGGGCTGATGGTTCCCGAAGAGCTGGACGACAAGCACTACAGCGATATCGAGCAGATCACCGGACTCCTGAACGACGCCGACCTGCGCAGCCGCTTGCGCAACGCAACAACCAGCAAAGCACTTTACGACACCCTCCTCGCGGGCCATCTGGAGGAGTCCCCAAAGCGACGCGCAGCCCGGAATGCATGAAGAGACCCGACTGATTATCATCAGCGGGCTTTCCGGCTCGGGCAAGAGCGTTGCGTTGCATGTTCTCGAGGACCTTGGCTACTACTGCATTGACAACATGCCGGCAGCGCTTCTCAAGTCGCTGCTGGATGAGGTCAGCCGTATCGAAGACCGTGCAACTGTCCGGGTCGCCGTAGGGGTTGACGCGAGAAACCGGCAACGGGATCTGGAAGCATTGCCGTCATTGATCGAAGACCTTCGAAAAAGCGGCGTGCAAACCGATCTGCTGTTCCTGCAGGCGAACGACGATATCCTGCTGAAGCGCTATAGCGAAACACGGCGCCGTCACCCGCTGGACAAGGACGGTACCGAATTGCGGGCGGCTATCGCACGAGAGCGTGAACTGCTGGGTCAGGTTATCAATGCCGCTGACCTGATTATCGATACCTCCAGAACCAGCGTTTACGAACTGGCCGACGCTATACGTGAGCGAGTTGACCGTCGGCAGCCCATGATGCTTTCGGTGGTCGTCGAATCGTTTGGTTTCAAGCATGGCATTCCGGCCGATGCCGATTTCGTATTCGATCTACGCTGCCTGCCAAACCCCTATTGGCGACAAGAGTTCCGCAATCTCACCGGCCTGGACCAGTCGGTTGCCGCCTTTCTCGATGCGCAGCCGGCATTCGTGCAAATGTACAACGATATTCTTGCATTTCTTCGTCGTTGGATACCCGAGTATGTCACCTTCAATCGCAGTTATTTGACCGTCGCGATTGGTTGCACGGGCGGACAGCATCGCTCCGTTTACATGACGGAAAAGCTTGCCGCGGCATTGAAGGAACATCACGAACCGGTCTTGACGCGCCACAATGAAATAAGCGCTCACGGCTAGTCGACAACTCCTCACCGGTAAGGTGTGGACGACAGACCCGCCACTGTCGTGCGTTCCCCCGCTCCCCCCGCTACACTCTCCTTTAGTCGCGCAGTAACCGACCTCCCGCAGGCGATCAGGCATTCGGCTCATGGAAACCCGAGAGCAAACACAGAATACGCTCGAAATGCTGCGTGAAAAACTCGGCACCGGACGAATACGCGACGCCAACCGGCTCATCTCCAGCCTGACGTCATCTGAACTCGCACGCCTGCTAGAGTCACTTCCACCGCCGGAACGCGCCCTGATCTGGCAAATGGTTGACGCCGAGCAGGAGGGTGATGTCCTGGTCGAACTTGCCGAAGAAGTTCGTGATGGCCTCATTAGCGGTATGGCAACGGAAAGGCTCATCGCTGCCACGGAGGGCATGGAGCTCGACGACCTGGCCGACTTGCTCGCCGACCTGCCCGATGCCGTAACCCAACAGGTCCTGCACTCCATGGACGTGCAGGAACGCGAACGCCTCAGCCAGGTTCTGTCCTACGACGAAGACACTGCCGGCGGACTGATGAATGTCGACGTTGTCATGGTCCGACCGGATGTGACCCTCGAAGTCGTGCAGCGATACCTGCGCGCCCGCGGCGACGTCCCGGACGGCACCGATGCGATCTACGTCGTCGATCGGGACAACGAGTACCTGGGATCGCTTTATCTGTCGCGCTTGCTTACGCATGAGCTGCAGCTGACGGTCGCCGAGGTGATGTCAACTGATTCGTTGCCCATCCCGGCTCACACGGATTCCTCAGAGGTGGTCTGGGAATTCGAGAATCGGGATCTTCTGTCAGCACCCGTAGTCGACGAAAACTACCGGTTAGTGGGTCGTATCACGGTAGACGATATTCTGGATGTCATTCGGGAAGAGGCCGAACATTCGCTGATGAGCGCAGCCGGCCTTGATGAAGAAGACGACATGTTCGCGCCGGTCGTCAAGAGCGCGAGACGGCGCGCGCTGTGGCTTGGCATTAACCTGGCGACTGCATTTCTCGCGGCATCCGTCGTGGATATGTTTCAAACGACTCTGGACAAAATCGTGTTGCTGGCAGTACTGATGCCCGTCGTACCCAGCATGGGCGGTGTCGCCGGCATTCAATCAGTGACGATCATTACGCGGGCGATGGCGCTCGGCCAGATCGACAAGACCAATGCATGGAGCATTCTGCGCAAGGAAATCCTGGTCGGCGCATTGAATGGCCTTGTCTGGGCAATAGTCGTCGGGCTGATCACGTATCTGTGGTTCCATGACTGGCGAATCGGCGGTGTAATCGCAGGCGCAATGATCATTAATCTCTTGATTGCTGCAGCCGCCGGCTTCGCCATTCCGCTGGTCCTGAAGCGCCTTAAGATCGATCCTGCCATTGCGGGCGGCGTAGTCATCACCACAATCACCGACGTGGTCGGTTACATGGCGTTTCTCGGGCTTGGCGCAATTTTTCTGCTCTAGCCCTAAT
>CAYVLL010000034.1:0-16556 GCA_964452235.1 uncultured Woeseiaceae bacterium | reverse complement strand
CCTGCGATGCCCTCGGAGCCGATCGTGTGCGGGCCGTCATGATGCCGTTTCGCTATACCAGCGCGATGAGCCAGGAGGATGCGCAAACGCAGGCGCAAACGCTCGGTGTCCGTTACGATGTGTTGCCGATCCAACCGATGTACGACGCAACCGTGCGGCAACTACAGGATGTATTCGAAGGTCGCGAGGAAGACGCGACCGAGGAGAACATCCAGGCACGTTGTCGCGGCATTTTGCTGATGGCGATTTCGAACAAGACCGGACGCATGCTCATCACCACCGGCAACAAGAGCGAAATGGCTGTCGGTTACGCCACACTGTACGGTGACATGGCCGGCGGCTTCTCGCCGATCAAGGATTGCAGCAAGACGCTCGTGTATCGCCTGGCCCGCTACCGGAACTCGCTCGCCCATGTAATCCCGGACCGCGTACTGACGCGGCCGCCGTCTGCGGAGTTGAAGCCGAACCAGCGGGACAGTGACACGCTGCCGCCCTACGACGTGCTGGATCCGATCTTGGCCGCATTTATCGAGGAAGACCTGTCGGTAAACGACATCGCGGCGCTCGGCTTCGACCGCGAAGTCGTGACACGTGTGCTGGAACTGGTCAAGCGGAATGAATACAAGCGCCGTCAGGCACCGCCGGGCATCCGTATCAGCAGCCGGGCGTTCGGACGAGACTGGCGTTACCCGATTACGTCGCGCTATACCTTTCCGGAGTGAACCCAAAAAATCGCCCGTGATACGGGCTCCTACAGGTTTCTGATCGAGCGCTGTAGGAGCCCGTATCACGGGCGATTTTTATCCCGCCCTCTCACGGATTGGCTGCAACCCGCCCGTCCGGGAAGTTACTTGCCAGCACTCGCCGGGCATCCTCCGCCAAATCGTGCATGCCCATTTGCCGGTACGCTTCGATCATGATCTCGAGAGACTCCCGGCCGCTGGTGGCGCCGTTGTACTCTTCGAGTGCGCCCTTGGCACGATTGAGCGCAGCGACGTAGGCGCCGCGGTCCAGGTAAAAGCGGGCGACCGTATTCTCGTAGGCGGCCAGCCGGTTCTTCAGAAACACCATCCGCTGCCGGGCATCCTCCGCATACGGACTGGCCGGATAGCGTTCCACCAGGCGCTTCAGCAGCGAGAAGGACAAAGCGCCGTCCCGCGGCGGACGGCCGTCGACGTCCCTGTTGAACCAGCGCTCCAGCATGCCGGGATCGCGCTCGAAATAGGCGAGACCCTTTATGTACAGTGCGTAATCGACCCGAGCATGCGTGGGATTTTCACGTATGAACTGATCGGCGGCATCGATCGCCTGGTCCTGCCGTCCGCTCTTGTAGTACGCGTACATCAGCTCGAGCTGAATCTGTTTGCTGAGATCACTGAACGGAAAACGAGCTTGCAAGACTTCGTAAATCTGGATTGCGCGCCGATAGTTCTGGTTCTGCATCGACTTTTGCGCGGTCTCGTAGGCCTTGGTAACGTCTTGCAGGACACGATTTTCTTGTTCGTCATTGCCGGCACATCCGGCAAGCATGGTCGATGCAATAACGGCAATAAGCGCTGACATGCCCAGCCGCGCCAGCCTGTGCCAGCGCGCGTTGTCTGAAGCAGTTTGATCGACGGTTAATTGCGTTAATCGCATGACTTATGTTCTTTGCCTGTCCTGAAAAGCCGGCCTGAATACGGCAGCGCCGAAGCTGCCGGCCGCGGCCAAATCCGCGAGTATACCGTAAACTCCGTACCTGCCCGAAAGCCGGGAAGTGCCAGGTAAAGATCGAATATGAGCGAGAAAACCCACGAACTGACGGTGCCCCCGCATCTTGCCGGCCAGCGTTTGGACCTCGCGCTGGCCCGGATGTTTCCGGAATTTTCCCGCACCCGGTTGAAAGACTGGATCTCGCAGGGCCTGGTCTCGGTCGACGGCCGGGACTTGCGCCCCCGGGACCTGGTTGCGGGCGGCGAGCTCGTGGTGCTTCGCACTCAGGCGTCAGTCAGTGTCACCAGTGAACCGGAGGAAATAGATCTGGACATTGTGTACGAGGACAATGACCTGCTGGTCCTGAACAAGCCGCCGGGACTGGTCGTGCATCCGGGCGCCGGTAACCTGCGCGGCACACTGATGAACGGGCTCCTGCATCGCGTACCGCTGCTGAACACGCTGCCGCGAGCGGGCATTGTCCATCGCCTCGACAAGGACACGAGTGGATTGCTGGTGGTCGGCAAAACGCTGGAGTCGCACACGCAACTCGTACGACAGATGTCGCAACGCGAAATCTCGCGGCATTACGTTGCCGTGTGCAATGGTGTACTGACGGCCGGCGGCAAGGTCGACGCGCCGATTGCCCGCCATCCGGTCGATCGATTGCGTATGAGCGTGCGGGACGGCGGCAAGCCGGCAGTTACGCACTACCGGGTACTCGAACGCTTTGCAGCGCACACATATATAAGTGTGCAACTGGAAAGCGGCCGCACACACCAGATTCGTGTGCATCTTGCCCATATCAAACACGCTTTGCTCGGCGATCCCGTTTACGGTGGACGATTGGCGATCCCCGCGCGCGCCGATGCCGCGCTGCAGGAGACCTTGCGTGAATTCCGGCGCCAGGCGCTGCACGCGTCGCGCCTCGAGTTCAAGCAACCCATTAGCGGCGAACCCCTGGTATTCGAAGCTCCGCTGCCGGACGACCTCGCGCATTTGCTGGCGGTATTGCGTACGCATTCAAGAGGCGTCACTGCATGAAAGTCGCGTGGCTCGCAGCCGACTGGCCAGTGCCTCCCGGCGTGGTCGCCGGCACGACGATGCGGCAGGGCGGATGCAGTAGCGGATCGTACGAGTCACTCAATCTGGCCGCCCATGTCGGCGATGAGCCGCAGGCGGTAGCGCGGAATCAGAGTTTGTTTCGCGAGACCTGCCAGTTGCCGTCGGAACCGCTCTGGCTCGCGCAGGTACATGGAACAACCGTTTTGGATGCCGCCTCCGCATCGTCCGGGTCAGAGGGAGATGCCATGCACTCCGGGCTGGCAAATGTCGTTTGCGCGGTGCTGACGGCCGATTGCCTGCCCGTTGTATTCGCCAGCCGATCCGGTGGGTCGATTGCGGTCGCGCATGCCGGCTGGCGTGGACTGGTTGCCGGCATTCTGGAATCCACGGTGGCTGCCATGGCGTGCGAAACGAAGGATCTGCAGGCCTGGCTGGGGCCGGCGATTTCGCAGCCGGCGTTCGAGGTCGGCGCGGAAGTCAGGGAACGGTTTGTGACCCACGATTCAGATGCGGCACTGCACTTTCTGCCGAATTCCCGTGGCCGCTGGCAGGCGGATCTTTATGGCCTGGCCCGGCGCCGCTTGCGGCGTTGCGGTGTCACGGATGTTTATGGAGGCGGTCGCTGTACTTACGGGGAGCCGTCGGCCTTCTATTCCTATCGCCGCGACGGCGTTTGCGGTCGCATGGCGACCTTCGTGTTCCGGCGACCCGACACAGCTTGAAATCAAGGCTTTCGGCGCCATAACTGCCTGAGCAATGCAGCCGACACTCCTGGTGAGTGGCGCGCTGTTTTAACCATTAACTGCGAGAGCCCGCTATGCGCATGGACAAGCTGACCAGCAAATTCCAGATGGCCCTGGCCGAGGCCCAGTCGCTGGCCGTGGGGCAGGACCATCAATTCATTGAGCCGGCACACGCCCTCGTGGCATTACTCGATCAACAGGGCAGTGGCGTGCGCGGGTTGCTGACCAAGGCCGGGGTTAACGTCAATCTGCTGCGGTCCCAACTGGGTGACACGCTGGACCGACTGCCGAGAGTAGAGGGCACCGGGGGCGATGTGCACATCGGCAACGATCTCAGCCGTCTGCTGAACCTCACCGACAAACTCGCGCAAAAGCGTGGCGACCAGTTCATATCGAGTGAACTGTTCGTACTGGCAGCCATGGACGACAAGTCTTCGTTGCGCGCTGTTCTCGAGCAGGCCGGTGCCGTGCGCGGAGCGCTTGAGAAAGCCATCGACGAATTGCGGGGCGGCCAGCAAGTGAACGATCCGAATGCCGAGGACACCCGGCAGGCACTGGAAAAATACACGATTGACCTGACCGAGCGTGCCGAGCAGGGCAAGCTCGATCCTATCATTGGGCGTGACGAGGAAATCCGTCGCACCATCCAGATACTCCAGCGACGCACGAAGAACAACCCGGTGCTCATCGGTGAGCCGGGTGTGGGCAAGACTGCCATTGTCGAGGGTCTCGCCCAGCGCATCGTCAACAACGAAATTCCCGAAGGTTTGCGCGGCAAGCGCATCCTGTCGCTCGACATGGGGGCCCTGATCGCCGGCGCCAAGTTTCGCGGGGAGTTCGAGGAGCGCCTGAAAGCCGTGCTCAGCGACCTTGCCAAGCAGGAAGGCCAGATCATCCTGTTCATCGATGAATTGCATACGATGGTCGGCGCCGGCAAAGCGGAAGGCTCCATGGATGCCGGCAATATGCTGAAGCCGGCGCTGGCGCGCGGCGAGTTGCATTGCGTCGGCGCCACGACCCTGGACGAATACCGCAAGTACCTGGAAAAGGATGCCGCACTCGAGCGCCGTTTCCAGAAAGTGCTGGTGAACGAACCGAACGTGGAAGATACGATCGCCATCCTGCGCGGGCTGAAGGAACGCTACGAAGTGCACCACGGCGTAGAGATAACAGACCCTGCCATCGTGGCCGCCGCGACCTTGTCGCATCGCTACATCAGCGATCGGCAATTGCCGGACAAGGCGATCGACCTGATCGACGAAGCCGCATCGCGTATCCGGATCGAGATCGATTCCAAGCCTGAATCGATGGATCGACTCGATCGTCGCATCATCCAGCTCAAGATCGAGCGCGAAGCATTGAAAAAGGAGTCCGACGACGCATCGAAGAAGCGGCTCGCCGATCTCGAGGAGCAGTTGCAGGAACTCGAAAAGCAATACTCGGATCTGGACGAAGTCTGGAAGGCCGAGAAATCGGCCATGCAGGGCACAACGCATATCAAGGAAGAACTGGAACGGGCACGTCTCGAACTTGAGACCGCGCATCGTGCCGGCGATCTCGCACGCATGTCGGAGTTACAGTACGGACGTATTCCGGAACTCGAGAAGCAGCTCAATGCCGCACTGCAAACGGAGAATCGTGAAACAACCTTGCTGCGCAATAACGTAACCGAAGAAGAAGTCGCCGAGATTGTTTCGAAGTGGACCGGCATTCCGGTTTCCAAAATGCTCGAGGGTGAAAAGGAAAAGCTCCTGCAGATGGAGGAGGCGATTCAGAAACGCGTCGTCGGGCAAAGCGAGGCACTCACTGCGGTTGCCAATGCCATCCGCCGCTCCCGTGCCGGCTTGTCCGACCCGAAGCGGCCTATCGGCTCGTTCCTGTTCCTCGGCCCGACCGGTGTCGGCAAGACCGAATTGACCAAGGCGCTGGCCGAATTCCTGTTCGATACCGACGACGCGATGATCCGCATTGACATGTCCGAGTTCATGGAAAAGCACTCCGTCGCTCGTCTCATCGGCGCGCCGCCCGGCTATGTCGGTTACGAGGAAGGCGGTTACCTGACGGAGGCGGTGCGACGGCGACCGTATTCAGTGATTCTGCTGGACGAAGTCGAAAAGGCGCACTCGGACGTGTTCAACGTGTTGCTACAGGTACTCGACGACGGACGCCTGACCGACGGCCACGGCCGGACGGTGGATTTTCGCAATACTGTCATTGTCATGACCTCGAATCTCGGCTCGCAGATGATCCAGGAACTGGCCGGCGAGCAGAACTACGAGCGTATGAAATCGGCGGTAATGGAGGTAGTTTCGCAACATTTCCGGCCGGAGTTCATCAATCGCGTGGATGACGTGGTGGTATTCCATCCGCTGGGCCGCGAACATATCCGCCGCATCGTCGATATTCAGCTCGGCTACCTGCACAAGCGCCTGGCGGATCGCGACATGAAGATCACCCTGACCGATGCGGCGCGCGACAAACTGGCCGAAGCCGGCTTCGATCCCGTCTACGGCGCACGTCCATTGAAGCGCGCGATACAGCAACGGGTAGAGAATCCTTTGGCCAGGGAGATACTCGAGGGGCGCTTCAAGCCTGGCGACACCATTGAGGTCGCAGTCGAGCGCGATGAGCTGGAGTTCCAGCTGGCAGCGTAATTTACGCCCGGCGGTGCCGCCGGGCCGTTATCATTGAACAGACAGACGTCGACGGAGACCCACGCATGCCGATTTACGAGTATGCCTGCAAGAAATGCCAGCACACGCTCGATGCATTGCAGAAGATGAATGACGAGCCGTTGCTCGAATGCCCGGAATGCGGTGAGCCCCAGTTGCGCCGCCTCATCTCGGCGCCGCGTTTCCGCCTGAAAGGCGCAGGGTGGTACGAAACCGATTTCAAGAAGGACAATCAGCGCAACGTGCACAAGAGTGACGACGACGCACCGAAAAAAGACAAAGTCGAAAGCAAAAGCGAGACCAAAAGCGAGAGCAAGAGCGAGGGTGCCTCATCCGGCTCGAGCGAGAAGTCTGAAAAGAAAGAGAGCAAAAAAGACAAGGATGTGTCCAAACCGGCAGCTGTAGCCAGTAAAGACAAAAAAGCCGACGCAGGCTGAAACATGCCGCGAGGACCCCTGGTGAAACGCCTCCGCGCCTATCTCATCGCAGGCCTGCTGGTCTGGATCCCTTTGGGCGTGACGCTGGTGTTTCTCGGCTTTGTAACCAAACAGTTGGACAGGAGCCTCCTGCTGTTACCGTCGGAGTACCGCCCCGAAGCGTGGCTCGGGTTCGCGATTCCCGGCATCGGTATCGTCCTCACGCTGCTCCTGTTGCTGGTCACCGGACTGCTGGCGGCCAACATTGTCGGTCGCGGGATGGTTGGCCGGTGGGAATCGGTACTCGAGCGCATACCGTTTGTGCGCGCCGTTTACTCGGCCAGCAAAAAGTTCGCGGAACTGCTTTTTTCCGATTCCGGACTGGCGTTCAAGAAGGTGCTGCTGATCGAGTATCCCCGCAAAGGCATCTATAGCATCGCGTTCCTGACCTCGAACGGGCCCGATGAAGCGAAGCATGTGACCGGCGAGGATGTCGTGTGTGCCTTCGTGCCGACGACACCAATGCCCGCGTCCGGATTCCTGGTCCTGGTGCCGAGAAAGGATGTGGTCGAGCTCGAGATGGATGTCGACCAGGCAATAAAGCTGATCGTTTCGGTCGGTGTCGTGGTGCCCGAATGGCAAGCTAGAGACCTGCGCGAGCTGCGGGGCAAATCGCCCGGTACATCGCCGGGTAAATCGCCGGGTACAGAACCGGGGCTCCGCGCCGGCCAGGACTGAGGAATGCATGCGAATCAAGGCTGTGCCATGGCGACTGGCCAGGCGTCGCCGCCTTGCGGTGATGCGGGTCAGGCCGTAACATTCCGCCTCTTTTTAGATCCCCGGATTGCAACATGCGCAGCCACTATTGTGGACAGGTCGATGAGAGACTTATTGGACAGCAAGTCGCTGTAGCTGGCTGGGTCCATCGCCGTCGCGATCACGGTGGCGTCATTTTCGTCGATCTGCGCGACCGCGAAGGACTCCTGCAGATCGTTTTCGATCCTGATCGTGCTGCCATTTTCGCGGATGCAGAGCGGCTGCGCAGCGAATTCGTGCTGGCCGTCAAGGGACGCGTTCGGCAACGGCCGGAAGGCACGATCAACCCCAATATGGCAACCGGCCAGGTCGAGTTGCTGGCCGAGGAACTGACTGTCCTTAATACTTCTGTCACACCGCCGTTTCATCATGACGAAATGGCCAACGAAGAGCTGCGGCTCAAGTATCGTTACCTCGACCTGCGCCGCGAATCGATGCTTGGCAACCTGCGCTTGCGCCATCGCGTCACCCAGGCCTTGCGCAGCTTTCTTGATTCCAGCGGTTTCGTCGACGTTGAAACCCCGATGCTTACCCGGGCGACGCCGGAGGGCGCGCGCGACTACATCGTCCCCAGCCGCACGCACCCGGGAAAATTCTTTGCGCTGCCGCAGTCGCCGCAAATTTTCAAGCAATTGCTGATGATGTCCGGCTTCGATCGCTACTACCAGATCGTGCGCTGTTTTCGCGACGAGGACCTGCGCGCGGATCGGCAGCCGGAGTTCACACAGCTCGATATTGAAATGAGCTTCGTTGACGAGTCCGTTGTCATGGCGACGATGGAAGAACTGATACGTACGCTGTTCAAGAGCGTGATGAATATCGATTTGCCACAGCCGTTTCCACGCATGCGTTACGCTGAGGCGATGCAACGCTACGGCTCCGACAAGCCGGACCTGCGCATTTCGCTTGAGCTGGTCGAGATTTCCGACCTGCTGGAGGCTGTTGAATTCAAAGTGTTTGCGGGCCCGGCAGCCGATCCCGAAGGCCGTGTCGCAGCGCTCAGGTTGCCCGGGGGTGCGAGCCTGAGCCGTAAGGAGATCGACGATTACACGGCATACGTCGGGCGTTACGGCGCCAAGGGGCTCGCGTACATCAAGGTGAACGATGCAGCAGCCGGCCGCGACGGCCTGCAATCGCCCATACTCAAGTTTTTGCCGGATGCCGCCGTCGACGGCATCATGCAACGCACAGGTGCGGCGAGCGGCGACGTCCTATTTTTCGGTGCCGATAAATCCACCGTGGTCAACGATGCCCTTGGCGCACTGCGCCTGAAGCTGGGCGAAGATCGAGGCCTGGTAGCCGACGGCTGGCAGCCCCTGTGGGTGGTTGAATTCCCGATGTTCGAACGCGACCGGCAAACCAAACGCTGGAACTCGCTGCATCACCCGTTTACCGCCCCAAGCATCGACGATCCGGCGGAACTCCGGAAGTCGCCTGGCGAAATCGCGTCGCGTGCGTACGATATGGTATTGAACGGTTCGGAAATTGGCGGCGGTTCGATCCGAATTCACGATCAGGCGATGCAATCGGCGGTTTTCGATCTGCTGGAAATCAGTAGCGAAGAAGCACAGGAGAAGTTCGGCTTTCTGTTGCGTGCGCTGGAGTTCGGTTGCCCGCCGCATGGCGGGATCGCCTTTGGCCTCGACCGTCTCGTCATGTTGATGGCAGGTGCGGACAGCATTCGCGACGTCATTGCCTTTCCCAAAACGCAATCCGCAAGCTGCCCGCTCACCAATGCACCGGGTGAGGTTTCGGCGGAGCAACTGCGCGAGGCCGGCATACGCGTCCGCACTCCCGGATAGTGGCAGAGAGCGTTCGGTCAGTGCCAGAAGCCCGGCGACCGCTTTCCGTTCTCGTGATCGTCTATGCATCACAAGGTGACGTACTGTTACTGAAGCGATCGCTGCCGTTCGAATTCTGGCAATCGATCACCGGCAGCCTGAACCACGGGGAGACGCATGGCCAGGCGGCGGTGCGGGAATTGCAGGAAGAAACGGGACTCGGACCGGATGACTGCGAATTGACCTTTAGCGGCAAGGAGCGTGTGTTCACCATCGATCCGCGCTGGCGGCATCGCTATGGACCCGGCGTGGTTGAGAATCTCGAGTATGAATGGCGCTGCCGACTGGACCGACCGCGTGCTGTAACGCTGCATCGAGAGGAACACTCGGAATACGCCTGGATGCCGATAACACAAGCTATTGAATTTGTGTGGTCGTGGACCAACCGCGACGCCCTTATCGCGCTGCGGGACAGCCTGTGACGGCAGAGGCTGTTATTTTCATTCCGGGTATCTGGTTTCCGGCGGCGGAAATGACATACCTGAGGCGGCAACTGGCAAGGAAGTACGCACTGCAGGGGTCTTGCTTCGGCTATCGTTCGGTTCGCGACAACCTGCATGACAACGCGACGCGACTTGCCGAATGCATTGCCGCAACCAAAGCTGAAACAGTGCACCTCGTGGGTCATAGTCTCGGCGGTGTGCTTGCACTGCACACGCTGGCATTGCATGACAAGCTGCCGGTCGGCCGTGTGGTGTGCCTGGGATCGCCACTATGCGGCTCGCGCGTCGCGCAAACGTTGGCCGGGCAAGCGTGGGGTCGCCGGATACTTGGCAATACGCTGCCGGGCTGCGTGATTGAGCGCAGCGCGAGGGAGTGGGCGACGGGGGTGACATCAGTGCGCGAGGTCGGGGTGATTGCCGGGACGAGTGCGGTCGGCTTCGGGCGCCTGATCGCAAAACTGGATGAAGCAAGCGACGGTACGGTAACGGTAGCCGAAACCCGCCTGCCCGGAATCAAGGATCACCTGTTGCTGCCGGTGACGCACACGGCGATGGTGTTCTCGACGGCGGTTGCTGCCCAGACCGCGCGGTTCCTGCATCACGGACAGTTCGACCACGCAGCCGACACCCCGGCAAACCCAAGCAGAACCGTGTAGGAGCCCGTATCACGGGCGATACCCGCTTTGGCACGAAATAGCGGTGATCGCCCGTGATACGGGCTCCTACAAGGTCCTTTTCAGGCGGTATAACAAGTCCAGCGCTTCGCGCGGCGTCAGGTCATCCGGATCCATGTCCTGAAGGGCCTCGCGCAACCGGTCCGGACGCTCCGTCCTGGGCGCCGCAAGCGGTAACTGTCCCTGTGGCCCGGTGTCACAAACCGTGCGCATCGATTCCAGCACCGCCAGGTAGTCACGAGCCCGGCGGATTACCGCAGGAGGTACGCCCGCCAGCGCCGCTACCTGCAGCCCGTAACTCTGGTTGGCCGGACCGGGTTTGACGGCGTGCAGGAAAACCAGTCGGCCTTTGTGCTCCGTCGCATCCAGGTGCACATTGCTGCATTCAGGCAGCTCAGCGGCCAGCGCGGTCAGTTCGAAGTAATGCGTGGCAAACAATGTGAACGCGCGTTGTTTTTCCGCCATGTGGTGGGCGACAGCCCAGGCGAGGGACAGCCCGTCGAAGGTACTGGTGCCGCGGCCGATCTCGTCCATCAGCACCAGGCTCATCGCTGTTGCATTGTGCAAAATCGACGCGGTTTCCGTCATCTCGACCATGAACGTCGAACGCCCGCCGGCGAGATCGTCGGCGGCGCCGATGCGCGTAAAAATGCGGTCGATAGGGCCGATTCGCGCCCGCTCGGCCGGCACCCACGAGCCGATATGCGCCAGAATGACGATGAGCGCAGTCTGTCGCATGTAGGTGGACTTGCCGCCCATGTTAGGCCCGGTGATGACCAGTAAGCGGGTGTCGTCGGAAAATGCCAGGTCGTTCGGCACGAACGGTTCGTCGATAACCTGCTCGACAACCAGGTGGCGTCCCGCTGTCATTTCGATGCAAGGCGTTGCCACCAACTCCGGACAACTGAGCCTGAGCGTGACGGCGCGCTCCGCGAAGCACGCGAGAACATCGAGTTCGGCGATTGCGCCGGCACAGCGCTGCAGGGATGGCAGGACTTCGATCAGCCGGTCCAACAGCTCCTCGTAGAGATGTTTTTCGCGCGACAGCGCCCGTTCGTTGGCACTCAGCACCTTGTCTTCAAACGCCTTGAGCTCCGGCGTGATGTAACGTTCTGCGCCTTTCAGCGTTTGTCGCCGCGTGTAATCCGCCGGCGCCTTGTGTGCCTGGCCTTTGCTGATTTCGATGTAGTAGCCGTGCACGCGGTTGTAGCCCAGCTTTAACGTCGGTATGCCGGTACGGGATCGCTCGCGCGCCTCGAGGTCGAGAAGGAACCGGTCTGCATTGGCAGCCAGCGCGCGCAGTTCGTCCAACTCGTCGTCGAACCCGCCGGCGATGACGCCGCCGTCGCGTATGAGCATGGGCGGGTTGTCGACCAGCGCCCTGGCCAGCAGATCGCGCTCGCGGGAATGCGGTTCCATCTGCCGCCCGAGAGCCTGCAGAAGCGGCGAGTCGACACCGAAAACGGCCTGGCGAAGGTCCGGCAGTTTCGCGAGGGCGTTCTGCAATTGCCGCAGGTCCCTTGGCCGTGCCGAGCGCAGGGCGACCCGCGACAGAATGCGTTCGACGTCGCCAACGCCGTGCAACGAATCCTGCAGTGATGCCGTGAGACGCGAGTCGATCAGCGTACCCACCGCCTGGTAGCGCGTGCGCAGGATTTGCGTGTCGCGCAAGGGCCGCTGGATCCAGCGGCGCAACAGGCGGCTGCCCATCGGACTGCGGCAGCGGTCGAGAACGCCAGCCAGCGTGCGCTCCCGCTGTCCGGCCAGGCTTTCTTCGAGTTCCAGGTTGCGGCGGGTCGCGGCATCCATAATGACCGCATCGCTCGTGCGCTCGACCGCAATGGCCTGGATGTGCGGCAACGCGGCTTTTTGCGTATCGCTGACGTACTGCAGCAACGCCCCGGCTGCGGCTATGCCCAGCGGCAGCGCTTCGCAATCGAAGCCGGCCAGGTCCCGCGTGCCGAATTGCGCACAGAGGAGTCGCGTTGCGCTGTCGCGGTCAAAATGCCAGGGCGGTCGCCCGGTAGCGCGCACCGTGTCGCGCAGGAAAGCGGGTCGCGGCCGTTCTTCGTCCACGATGATCTCGGCCGGTCGCAAACGTTCGAGTTCGCCGACCAGTACTTCCTCGCTGTCGACCTCGGTTAACCGGAAACGCCCGGCCGAAAGGTCGAGCCACGCGAGGCCCTTGTGCTCACCGCCGTCGCAGATCGCCGCGACGAGATTGTCCCGTGTCTCGTTCAGCAAGGCTTCGTCAGTCAGGGTTCCCGGCGTGACGACGCGCGTAACGCGTCGCTCAACCGGTCCCTTGCTGGCGGCCGGGTCACCGATCTGCTCGCAAATCGCGACCGACTCACCCTTCTGCACCAGCTTTGCCAGGTAAGGTTCCGCGGCATGAAAGGGCACGCCGGCCATCGGAATACTGTCACCACCGGATTTGCCCCGGGAGGTGAGTGTAATATCCAGTAACGTGGCGGCCCGCCGGGCGTCATCGAAAAAGAGCTCATAGAAATCGCCCATGCGATAAAAGACCAGCATGTCGGGGTATTCGCTCTTGATGCGCAGGTACTGCTGCATCATCGGCGTATGCACAGGCGTGACGGTGGCACTCATGGTTCGAATGGCGCAGGGGTCGAAAGGCGCTGGCTGTCAAAGCGGCTCATGCTAGCCTGTGGCGCCGATCAAGTCGACGCAACCATGCGCTCATTCGGGCGTTCATTCACGCATTCATGCAGGTACCCATGAAAGTACTGCACGTCGAGACCGGGCGACACTTCTACGGCGGGCCACAGCAGGTCATCTACCTGCTGCGCGGACTGCAGGAATCCGGGGTGCAGACTGTGCTGGCGTGCGTAGCCGGCAGCGATATCGACAAGGCAGCCCGCGGACTCGACATCAAGGTCTACAACCTTCCCAGTGCGGGTGACCTGGACGTTACCCTGATCTGGTGGCTGCGCCAGATACTGCGCTGGGAAACGCCGGATCTCTTGCACTGCCACAGTCGCCGCGGGGCTGACTTGCTGGGCGGAATTGCGGCCCGACTGGGCCGCGTACCCGCAGTTGTGTCGCGACGTGTCGATCACCCCGAGCCGGGGTTTCTGGCCGGCATTCGTTATCACCCGTTCTGCCGGATCATTGCGATCTCGGAAAACGTGGCGGCGAGCTTGCGCGAAAGCGGTGTCGATGCCGATCGCGTGACGGTTATTCGCAGCGCGGTCGATTTCCAGCGCTTCCAGCACGAACCGGACCGCGCGCAGTTGCAGCGGACGTTTGCCGTGCCCGAAAACGACTTTGTCATAGCCAGCATTGGCCAGCTGATACCGCGCAAGGGACATCGCTACCTGCTGGAGGCGATGGCCGACCTCCGCCATACGCTGCCACAACTCCGCTTGATCGTTTTTGGCGAGGGCGCGCTGGAATCGGAACTCCAGGAGCAGGCACGGCGCCTGGAACTGCTGGACAAGGTCCAGTTCGCCGGATTTCATGACGATCTGGACGACTACCTGGGCGCGTTCGACCTGGTGGTGCACCCGGCGTTGCGTGAAGGACTGGGTGTGTCGATGCTGAAGGCTGCGGCGGCGGGAGTGCCGGTGGTAGCATTCGACGTGGCCGGTGCGCGCGAGGCAGTCGTTGATGGCGTGACCGGTGCGCTCGTTACGCCGAAGGACAGCAGGGCGCTCGGCCAATCGATCGCGCGGCTGCTCGCCGACCGCGCCCTGCGCCGATCGTTGGGTGCCGCGGCCCGGCAGCGCATGTCCGAGGAGTTCTCGATCGAAACCATGGTGACCCGGCACGCGCAACTTTATGACGCAATCCTCAACAACAGCGCATGAAACTATTGCGGCGCAGTGCCAGGCACTGGTCGGCAAGCTGCTCGTATCCGGCAAGTCGGTTGCGACCGCCGAGTCCTGTACCGGTGGCTGGATTGCCAAGGCATTGACCGATGTGCCCGGCAGTTCTGCCGTATTTGGTTGCGGGATCGTGAGTTACAGCAACGCGGCGAAGGCATCGATCCTAGGCGTTGCTGCGGACACGCTGCGGCAGGACGGTGCGGTGAGCGAGGCGGTTGTGCGCGAGATGGTGTGCGGTGTAATGAGAATCAGCGGTGCGGACCTGGCGGTGGCTGTCAGTGGCATTGCCGGACCGGGCGGAGGTTCGGCCGACAAACCGGTCGGGACGGTGTGGTTTGCCTTCGGCAACCAGCAAGACGGCAAGCCGGTGGTCGACGCCGCGCTGCACCGGCTGGACGGCGACCGTGCCGCGATTCGCCAACAGAGCGTGATCCTGGCATTGCAGGGCCTTAGCGACAGGCTGGCGAACCGGTGAATCAGCGTCGCCTGTTCTTTGCGCTGTGGCCGACGGACCGCCAGCGGGAATTGTTGCGCGATACGCTGCGCCCGGTCCTGACTGCGGTGGAAGGCGATACCGTCGACCGGCGCAACTGGCACGTGACGCTGGTATTCATCGGTGAATTCCCGGAGGAGCAGATCCCCTTCCTGCAGGCAGCCGCGAGCGAGATTGAAGAGACAGACGTCCGCCTGCGTTTCGATCGGCTTACTTTCTGGCAGCGCCCGAGGATTGCCTGCCTGCAGCCTCTGACCGTTCCACAACCCCTTGCGCAGCTGGTCGGTTCGTTGCAACGATTGTTGCCGCCGTTCGATATCCAGCCGGAGGACCGCGTTTACCGGCCGCACATTACGGTCGCACGACGTGCTCGTGCGTTCGATGACGTCATTCTGAGCCGTCCGGTCGACCTCGAATGGCAAAGCTTTGACCTGATCGAATCCGTTTCCGGACCGTCGGGTGTCAGCTACCGGCCATTGAAACAATAGCTTACAGGGTGTTTCGACTTATTCGGTTGCGTTTGGGTTGCAACTGCGCTGCGCAATTCTTGTCATACCGCCCCGATTCAGCGTGACATCCTGGCTGTCCGCGGCATGGATTTGTGAAATAATCGGCCATTCGTTTTTTCCCCTCTGAACGGCACAGAAACCATGGATGACAATCGCAAGAAAGCGCTCGCAGCGGCACTCGGGCAGATCGAAAAGCAATTCGGCAAGGGTTCTGTCATGCGCCTGGGCGATGGTGGTCCGACAAAAGACATCGAAGTGGTTTCCACCGGGTCCATCGGCCTTGACGTCGCACTGGGCATCGGCGGTTTGCCGCGCGGCAGGGTCATCGAAATCTACGGCCCGGAATCCTCCGGCAAGACGACATTGACGTTGCAGGTGATCGCCGAAGCGCAAAAGCTTGGCGGCACGGCGGCGTTTGTCGACGCAGAGCATGCGCTCGATCCGAATTACGCGGAAAAACTTGGCGTAAACGTCGATGACCTGCTGGTGTCGCAGCCGGATACCGGCGAACAGGCGCTGGAGATCACCGACATGCTGGTGCGGTCGGGTGCCGTCGATGTGATCGTGGTCGATTCCGTCGCCGCATTGACGCCAAAAGCGGAAATCGAAGGCGAGATGGGCGATTCGCACATGGGCCTGCAGGCGCGTCTGATGTCCCAGGCGCTGCGCAAACTGACTGGCAACATCAAGCGTTCGAATGCGATGGTGATTTTTATCAACCAGATTCGCATGAAGATCGGCGTCATGTTCGGCAGCCCCGAAACAACGACCGGCGGCAACGCCTTGAAGTTTTACGCCTCGGTACGGCTGGACATTCGTCGCATCGGCGCAATCAAGAAAGGCGACGAGGTGATTGGCAACCAGACGCGGGTCAAAGTCGTCAAGAACAAGGTATCGCCGCCATTCAAACAGGCTGAGTTCGAGATTCTCTACGGCGGTGGTATTTCCCGGGAGGGAGAGATCATTGACCATGGCGTCGAACAGGGCATCGTCGACAAGGCCGGCTCCTGGTACAGTTACAAGAACGATCGTATCGGTCAGGGCAAGGAGAATGCCAGGGACTATCTGCAGGCCAATCCCGAGATCCGTGCAGAAATCGAACGGCAAATCCGTGCGAAGCTGTTGCCCGGCACGGTGAAAGTCGCCGAGAAACCTGAAGACACTGCGCCGGCAGCAAAGGTCGCAAAAGAAGCCTGAGCAGTTAAAGCGCGCCTGCGCGCGAATGGAACATCGCCCCTGTAGGAGCCCGTATCACGGGCGATGCGGCGATGAAACGAGCATGGATAATTATCGCCCGTGATACGGGCTCCTACAGGGTATTTATCCGCATGACCGGCCACGCCG
>CAYVLL010000033.1:0-16934 GCA_964452235.1 uncultured Woeseiaceae bacterium | reverse complement strand
AATATACATTACACGCATAAGAACACAGCCTAAACACCCCTAGCGAGCGTAGTCACGTTGTCGCTGGCGTTCATAGTCGCGGGCCGCGACCGCAACACTGCCGCCCTGCCCGGTGCGCAGCCAGCGACCGATGCGCCCGGCATCGCCCAGCGGTGTGCGCGTGCCCAGCGAATCCAGCAGCACCATCGCGATCGGTCGGCCGTCAATATTGGCAACCATTGCAAGGCAGCGACCCGCGACCTGCAGGTAGCCGGTCTTGCTCAGCGCAACGTCCCAGTTCTCTCGATGCACCAGCAGGTTGGTGTTGCCGTACCGGAGCGCATAGCGCGGATTGCGGAACTGCGCCGTGAAGCCCGTGGTGCGCGTGTAGTCCCGTATTAGCTCGTAGTCCATAGCTGCTGCCACAAGGCGCAGAAGGTCCGCGGCGGTGGAGCGGTTTTGCGCGGACAGGCCACTGGCATCCACAAAATGGCTGCTGTGCATGCCCAGTTCGGCCGCCTTGTCGTTCATCGCAGCAACGAAGGTCTCGCGGCCGCCCGGATGATGACGCGAGAGCACGTAGGCGGCGTGATTCTCCGAGGCCATAAGCGTAACGCGCAGTAGATCGAGGCGCCGCAGCTCCGAGCCGATGCGGATGCGCGAATAGGCATTCACCGGGGCGCGCTCGGCGCGCGGCATGATGGTCAGCCAATCATCGAGCGGCGCGCCGGAGTCGAGCACGACGACCGCGCTCATCAGCTTGGTGATCGAGGCGATCGGCACCTGCCGGTCGGCATGCTTGGTGAACAGCAATTCGCCGCTTGCAAGGTCTGCCACCGCTGCCTGTGCCGAGGCCAGTTCCAATGCGTCGGGATCCAGGCGCGATTGCGATGCCGCGGGTGCAGCAGCGGGCACTGCCACAAGTGCCGAGGCCAGGGCGATGATCGATAGTGACAAAATTCTCATTGTCGCAAGTATACGCAAAGCTCAGCCGCGCGCGTCCGGCGGTATCGCGAGGGCGAACAGTACGGTGCCCATGTTGTACAACGGTCGCTCGACGCACCGGCAACAACCTCGCGAGTTATAATGGACGTTGCAAGCCGCACACGACGGAGAAGTACAGTAAAGTTTATAGCTCACAGCGTCGGCTGGATCATGTTTTACACGGCGCTGGTACTTGCACCGATGCTTGTCGTCGTGATCGGGGAACGGCCGGCACCGCGCAACCTGTTGGTCGAATCGGGGGCCATGCTTGGACTGCTTGGACTGGGCGTCCTCGCAATGCAGCTCGTGATCTCCGGTCGGCATCGCTGGTTCGCCGGCAATCTGGGCCAGGATAATGTCCTCCAGTTCCATCGCCAGGTCGGCATCTTCGGTTGGCTGCTGGTGCTGTCCCACCCGCTGTGCATGCTTTTCGGCAACCCGGAGTACCTCGCATTCCTGGATCCGCGCGCGGGCTGGTTTCGCGCGATCACCTTGTACCTGTTGCTGCTGGCATCCACGGCACTGATCGTGTCGTCCCTCTGGCGCGGTCGTTTCAATCTGCAATATGAATGGTGGCGCGGGATTCACGCTGCGCTGGCGCTGCTGGTCGTTTCCGGCGGCCTCGGCCATGCACTCATGGCCGGCCACTATACGGCGGGTTGGTTCACCAAGGCTCTGCTGGGCGGGCTCATCGGCGTACCGCTGCTGCTTCTCCTTGAGACGCGCTTGTTACGGCCGTGGCGACTGAGTCAGCGACCCTGGAAAGTGACTGCTGTCGAACCGCGATCCGGCGACGTTACCCGGCTGGAATTGCAGGCTGACGGCCACGCGGGAATGTGCTTTCTCCCCGGGCAGTTCGTCTGGCTGACGCTTGGGGAGACGCCTTACAACCTGCAACAGCATCCGTTTTCGATCACCTCGCCGGCGACGGAACCGGACCGCATCGAGTTCGCAATCAAGCCACTTGGCGACTTCAGCCGCTCGGTTGCCGAGGTGGCGCGTGGCACACCGGCCTGGCTCGAAGGCCCCTATGGCACCTTCTCGATCGATGCATCCTCCGGGCGCCGCGCCGTGTTTATTGCCGGCGGCATCGGGGTCACGCCGATCATGAGCATGCTACGGACCTGCGGGGAACGGGGCTGTAACCAGCCGATGTGGCTGGTAGATGCCAACGACAAGCAAAGCGAGATCATCTTCTGCAACGAAATCGAAGCACTGGCGAAGCGCCTGTCGCTGACGATCGTGCATGTCCTGGTCGACCCGCCGCCCGAATGGCGCGGCGAGACGGGCTACGTGGATGAGGCCTTGCTGGACAGAGTTCTGCCGCCCGACGCCGACGACATTGATTACTTCGTCTGTGGCCCGCCACCGATGATGGATGTGGTCGAACGCGGGCTTCGGGCCAGAGGCGTCGCTGCGGACCGGCTGTATTCCGAGCGCTTCGAACTGGTCTGAGGAGAACTGCAATGCAACACATCTATGCCCGCCGCGCCGGCATCATTGTCGCAGCAATACTGTTGTGTGTTGCGCTCAGTGTGGCTCGGGTGCTTGTCGGCTGATGACCGTTATCGGTCATTCACGCATACCGCTTGTCCGTCCGCAGTTCCTCCTCAATTGGCCGGACTTCGATGCTTCCCAGTCGCGCCGACGGCCATTTGGCCGCAATCTGGATTGCGGCATTCATGTCCCGCGCTTCGATGAGGAAGTAACCACCGAGTTGTTCGCGCGTCTCGGCGAACGGTCCATCGGTCGTTGACAGTTTTCCCTGGCGCAAACGTACCGTTGCGGCTGTTCTTGCACTCTGTAACGGGCGGGCCTCGATCAGGTGGCCGGCGTCTCGCAAGGATTCGACATAGTCGAGGGTTTCGATCCGGAGGGCAGCCCATTCATCGGGACTCAGTTCGTTCAGTACTTTTTCTTCTTCGTAGGCAAGGCACAGGTATTTCATAGGGTTCTCCAGCCTGAACGCGGTTTCCGTCACGCGGTTATCGTTTCTAAACGGTCGCCTGGCGTTCCCTGGAATCGACAACTTCCCTTGTGTTGATGTCGACGGCCGAGCCGGACACGACGATCCCGCCGGTTTCGGGCACTTCCACATCGAGGACACTCGGGCGACCCATCGCTTCGCCCTGACGGATCATGAATCGGAATGGCGTGTTAATGAGCGCGGCGTCACGGAGGTATCCACCCAACGCCGCAGCGGCGGCCCCGGTGGCCGGGTCTTCAACGACGCCGCCTACCGGAAACGGATTTCGGGCATGAAACAAATCGACCCGCTCGCGCCAGACCAACTGCAGTGTGGTCAGGTTTTCCCTGAGCATCAGCATCTTGAGGGGCTCGAATTCGTAGTCGAGGTCATCCAGGCGGGCCTTGCTCGAGGTGGCCAGAATCAGGTGCCAGGCACCCGCGTAGGCCTTTGCAGGCGGAATCGACGAGTCAAGTTCACTCATCCGCCAGCCGAGTGCGCCGAGTGCGCCGTCCAGAAATTGCGCGGAAACGGGCTCATGTTTCGTAGCGACCGAGCGTAGCGATGCCAGTAATTTCTCACCGTGGCGCGAAACGCTGACCGGCACCTCCCCCACCGCTGTCGATAGCCGATAGGTTCCTTCCCCGCTGCCGCGGCCCAAAACGATGCCGGCGGCAATCGTCGCGTGACCACAGAACGACACTTCAGCCTCCGGGCTGTAATAGCGCGCAATGCGTTCGGTTCCGGTGCGGGGAGTGAGAAACACCGTCTCGGAGTAGCCGACCTCCCCTGCTATGCGGAGCATGATTTCAGGTTCGGGCAGCGTATCGCCGATCCACACCCCCGCCGGGTTGCCACCTGTTGCCACATCGGTGAACGCCGTCAGGCGCTTGAGCGTACCGTCTTGCATGAGATTTCCTGCTGTTGGCCTGCCGTTAGTCGCGCCAGGCTGAGGTGCACGACACGACGGCTTTTACCACACGGTCCGGCAGTCGCTCAAATCCTGGCCGGAACTCCGCGTCCGGCAATCAGTCAAGGCATAATGGCTGACGCGTTTCTGCAGGTGCGGCGACTTGAAAATTGCCGAATCAGCCATAAATTAACGCCATTGACGCTGGTCTAACCGGAGTAAATTGATGCTTAAGCGTGTCGCGCTGTTCATTGCCACCAACCTGGCCGTTCTACTGGTATTGAGTGTGGTTCTGCGCCTGTTGGGCGTGGATCAGATTCTTGACGAATCCGGCACCGGCATCAACTACGAAGCGCTGCTTATCCTCTCCGTTGTGATCGGGTTCGGCGGCTCTTTTATTTCGCTGGCAATATCCAAATGGATGGCCAAGCGTGCCACCGGCGCGAAAGTGATTGAAAGCCCTTCGAACGATACCGAAGCCTGGCTATTTGGGACGGTCCAGCGGCTCTCTCAGCAGGCAGGCATCAACATGCCGGAAATTGCCATTTACGACGCACCGGACATGAACGCATTCGCTACCGGCGCGCGTCGCAACAGCGCTCTCGTTGCCGTGAGCACGGGTCTGCTGCGGGGCATGAAAAAGGATGAGGTCGAGGCCGTACTGGCTCACGAGATCGCGCACGTCGCAAACGGCGACATGGTTACCCTGGCCCTCGTACAGGGTGTGGTCAATACGTTCGTCATTTTCCTGTCACGCATCATCGGGCACATCATTGATCGAGTAGTGCTCAAGAACGATCGGGGATACGGGATAGGCTATTTCGTCTCGGTAATTGTGGCCCAGTTGGTGCTCGGTGTTCTTGCGAGCATCATCGTCATGTGGGTA
Organism: uncultured Woeseiaceae bacterium; assembly: GCA_964452235.1. Lineage (GTDB taxonomy): Bacteria > Pseudomonadota > Gammaproteobacteria > Steroidobacterales > Woeseiaceae > IDS-8. Next base: position 12,209 of record CAYVLL010000033.1, on the reverse strand, counting down.
TCGCGCCACCGGGAATTCCGCGCGGATGCCGGGTCTGCAAAGCTGAATGGCAAGCAACCCATGATTAACGCGCTGGCCCGACTCGATCAGCGTGGTCCCGCGCAATTGCCCGAAAGCCTGGAAGCCTTCGGCATCTCCGGGCGGGACGGCCAGGGTCTCAAGCGACTGTTCATGAGTCATCCGCCGATAGAGGAGCGCATCGCCGCCCTGCAACGGAGCGCCTGACGCCGGCGTTGCCGCGGGTGCCTGTATCGAAGTCCGGCCTGCGATTGCGGCAGGCCCCTTTTGGTCGCGCCCGTTACTTTTCCCGGATTTCGCGGATTGCCCGCTTGATCTCGGGCAGGAAGCTTCGTTCGCCGCCCGTCAGTCCTTCGCTCTCGGACGCCTGTAACTGCACGGCTTCCGCTTCCCAATGTTCGAGTACCTCGATCTTTTGCCGGTCGCTCAAAGCGTTGTCTCGTACGACCGCGCCGGGATGACGATAAACTTCCGAGGGCACTCTCAGCGCCTCTTTGTAACGGCTGTCATCGCTCATCATTTCTCCCAGTTCACCAGAACCAACCAAGGCGTTAGGCTATCACACGTAGCAGCCGGCAATTGCTGCGCTGCGAAAAGTGCAGATCTGCGACCCACGTGCCGCCATACCCGTCCGCGAGTTTCAGTAGCGAACCAGCGCAGAGCCCCAGGTGAATCCGGCGCCGAACGCCTCGAACAGCAGCATGTCGCCGCGTTGAATGCGCCCGTCCCGCACAGCGACGTCGAGCGCAAGCGGAATCGACGCGCTGGAAGTATTGGCATGCTCATCCACTGTTACCACAACCCGCTCCATCGGGAGATTAAGCTTCTTGGCTGTGGCCACGATAATGCGCATGTTGGCCTGATGCGGAATCAGCCAGTCGATATTGTCAGCCGCGATGCCATTGTTGACGAGGGTCTCCGTTGCGATGATGTCGAGTGTGCCAACCGCCTTGCGAAATACTTCCCGCCCTTCCATTTCTATGCAGCCAGTGTCCACCCGAACGTCGCCGGAACACGATGAGATGCCGGCCGGCACGTGCAACAGCTCTTCAAAAGCGCCATCGGCGTGCGCGTGCGTAGAAATAATGCCGGGTTCATCCGCAGCGCGCAGCAGTACCGCCCCTGCCCCGTCACCGAAAAGCACGCACGTTGTGCGATCTTTCCAGTTGAGGATACGCGAATAGATTTCCGCGCCGATAACGAGTGCGCAGCGAGCTCCGCCGGTCCGCACGAAGCGATTCGCGACATCCAGTGCATAAATAAAACCCGAGCATGCGGCATTCACATCGAACGCTGGAAAGTTCTTTATATTGAGACGTTTCTGGACGATACAGGCCGTGGCCGGAAACACTTTGTCCGGAGTCGATGTGGCGACAATGAGCAGATCGACCTCGGCAGCATCGGTATCGGCTGCAAGTAAAGTACTGCGCGCGGCAGCCAGCGCGAGGTCCGACGTTTTCTCATTGTCCGCGGCTATGCGGCGGCGCTTGATTCCCGTGCGCTCCTGTATCCATGCATCGGAGGTATCGACAAATTTCTCGAAGTCCTCGTTCGACATGATCCGTTCCGGCAAATAGCTGCCGGTGCCGGCAATTTGTGCATATTTCATTGCAGCGGTTTCCCAGGCGGCTCAGGCCGTTTCGGCCTGCGGTGAGCGTTGCAGGAACGTAGCAAGTTCGCGGATCGTCGGATAGTCAAAAAGGTCGCTGATATCGACTTTTCCAGGGTACTTTTCGTCAATAGCCAGGACGATTTCCGTCAAGGTCAGTGAACTTACCCCGACTTCGAACAGGTTGTCGTCCGGGCCAATGGGCCGTTCCCTGGAAAACTCTCGACAAATGCCTTCCAGTTCCCGGATCAGATCATTCTCCCCGTCGTCGGCCGTTGCGTTTTGCCGGCTCAGTTCGGACAGTTCCGCGATAGCCGCGTTATATTCGCCGTCCAGATACGCAGTGGCCAGTTGTCCCCGCTGTACCTTACCGCTGGTCGTCTTGGGAATACGGCTGACCGGTATGACCCGATCTACTTGCAATGTAGTTCGTACCGCAACCGTCGCTACAATACTTTGCGCAAGCTCATGAAATTCCGACAGCTCGCCACGATGCAAAACGAACACCAGTAGCTGTTCACCGTGCTGACGCTCGTCATTGACGCCGCAGACGACAACTTTGCCCAGATCGAGACCGTCGATCTTGGCGATGATGCCTTCGAGGTCATGTGGATAATAATTCTGCCCGTTGACAATAATTATGTCCTTCGACCGGCCGGTTATCACAAGCTCACCGTCGACGAGCACACCGCAATCGCCGGTGCGCAGCCATCCATCGGTCGTGAACATTGCGCTTTCAGCCTCGGGGTTCCGGTACAGGCCATGCGTAACGTTGTCGCCACGAATCTGGATATGCCCAACGATGCCGCTGTCGACGGCCCGCTCGTGATCATCAGTCAGGCGAATTTCGCAATCGCGCACGGCTCTTCCGACCTTTACGAAGCTGACAGCATCGATATCGCCGTCTTGTGCCGGCTCGAAACGAGCTCCGACCCGCAAGCTGTGGCGGTGTACCACGATCCGTTCAAAGTCCCGGCCGATCTGCGGGAAGGAAACGGCCAAGGTGGCTTCGGCAAGCCCGTACACCGGGAGCATGGCGCTGCGCGCCAATCCGAACGGAGCCAGTGCATCGAGAAACTGCTCGCAAAGTTCGAAGGAAATCGGTTCGGCACCGTTGAGGACGAGGCGCACGGCGCCAAGGTCCAGGTCTTGCAAACCCTTGCGATTGAATAACTTCAGGAAATGCTTGTAGCCGAAGTTCGGCGAGCACAACTGCGTTGCGCGCAGCTCACTGGCTTTGCTTATCCATAGCAACGGTCGGCGCACGAACAGGCTGGTGTCCATGACCGCATGATTCATGCCCGCGGCAAGGGCGCACAGGTGATAGCCGATCAGGCCCATATCGTGCGTCAATGGCATCCAGCTCAGGCTGCTTTCCGTCTCGTTCCAGCCGATGCCCTCAATGATGGCGCGAATATTGGTAGCCAGATTCCGATGTGTAAGTCGCACGCCTTTCGGTTCACTGGTTGACCCGGATGAAAATTGTATAAAGGCATCGTCGTCGACTGAAACCAAATGCATTTCGCCGTCGTCTCCCTCCTCTGCGGTGTCGCTGATGATCGCGCGCTGCAAGTGCGATTCGATCAGCTCCGGCTTTTCACGTGCCTTCGCAAACTCCCGCAGTCGATCCAGCAAATCTGCCTCTGTAAACAATGTACCCCGTTCCATTTGCCGCAGGATGCGAAAGAGCTTCAGGCGATGCTCATCGCTGATGCCCACGGCGACCGGCACCGGGGTGATGCCACCAAGAAGTGCCGCCCAGAACGCTATGACGAAGGATTCGTTCGACCGGGTGAAAATGACCAGCTCATCGTGCGGCTTCATGCCCCGCCGCTGCAGGGTGCCCAGAAAACGCAGTGCACGGCTCCACAGGTCGTCGAAGGTAACGACGATTTCATCCTTGTCACCGTCGATGAAGCGAATTGCGCGATTTTTGCCACGTGCATCATGCAACATGGCAGGCAGGCTGTCGTAAAGCTTCATTTCAAGGGGACGCGCAGGCCGGGGCGAAGAAATATATCCGATTGTGACCTTAAATTGATGCCAAGGTCCAGCAACGGCTCTGCATCGTCAACCGGCTGCATGGTGAATTTCTGTGCCAGGAGGCCCAAGTGAATCTTCATCTCGAGGAAGGAAAAGTACTCGCCGAGGCAGCGTCTTGGACCGAGTGAAAAAGGGAAATACGCCAGTTCGCCTTTTGCGGTAGCGGGTCCGGTGTCAAAACGTGCGGGATCGACAGTGAGCGGCTGCGGCCAGAACCTTTCGGATCGATGCAGTACGTATGGCGACAGGTAAATGTCCGTGCCGGCCGGCAAATCGTAGTTATCCAGTTTATCATCCGCGATGGCTCGTCGCGAAAAGATCCAGACCGGCGGGTAGAGGCGCAATGTTTCCTCGAGAAAAGCTTGAGCGTAACGCATGCCAGCGATACTTTCGTTGTCGATGGCTTGCAAGTCGGGCAGGTGCATTCGCGCTTCCCCTGCCAGGGCTTCATGCAGGTGTGGATAGCGCGCGAGTAAATACCACGCCCAGTTGAGGGTGCCTGCCGACGTCTCGTAGCCGGCAATGATCAGGGTCATGAGTTCGTCCAGAAGCTCCTCGTCATCGAAGGCTTTGCCGGATTTGTCGCGAGCGTTAACGTAGGCACCAAGAAAATCGTAGTCACGCAGGGATGCATCGCGGCGACGTTCGCCGATCACCCCGAGCACGAGCCTGCGTAATTCCCGTACCTTCATGACTACGCGCAAGTCGCGCGTCGAGTCGTCACTGAGAAACGCGAACGGATTGATTCCGTCGGCGAGGACGAAGCGATCGTAATCAGCGCCGAAGATTGAACGAAGTATCAACTCGAGAGCGAAATCGCTGGTTTCCTGCGTGATGTTGAGTACCTCACCTGCTGCCGCTGCCGACGTCCAGCGCTGACTTCGTTTTTCGCAGCATTGCACCATCAACCTGATCAGCTGATGCACGTTGGCGCGGCTGAAGGCCGGCTGGATCATGGTTCTCGATCTTCGCCAGACATCGCCGTCGCTGACGATCAGGCCATTGCCGAGCAACATCTTGACCCGCTCGAATCCGGGGCCTTTGACGTAGTTGGCGTGTTGCCTGACCAGCATTCGGCGAATTTCAGCGGGATCGTTGATAAAATACGCTGCTCGCCCGTTGGGACTCGTGAATGCGACGATATTGCCGAATTCCCCGCAGGCCGATTGCAGGATATCCAGGGTGGCGGGATCCACCCCCAGCGATACCGGCATAGCGGGTCCAGGAGGTCGCCGGCTGACTGACTGACGGGAACTCATTGGTGCACGCATGGCGGATTCATTGACCGTTGCGCGACCAATACTGCACACTGTTGCTGTTCACTCACTGTTCATACCTGAACCGGCATTGTGGGAGGACTTGGAGTGGCGACTGCAGACTGCCGGTGCCTGCTCCGCAGAAAGGCCAACACCGAACATGTCCAATCGAAGTGTAAAAGTCGACTACAGCGATGTCGAGTCGCGACGCAGCGCGGCCTCGTCGCGTCGCATGTCCCGGCCCCGCCGCCTGTACTATTTTCTGGGTCTGCCGGTTCTGCGTGGTGCCGTTCGGCTTTTGTGGTGGAGCTACCGTATCGAAAAAGTGATTGGCGGGGATATCAGCAAGCAATTCGTTGCCGAGGGTGCTGTCAGCGCACCGTGTTACTGGCACCAGCACCACCTGCTGTGCACAAACATGATTCGCGAATGGATTCGCGAGGGCTTCCGCGCCTGTTTTCTGGTTTCCGCCTCGGTCGATGGCGAAGTGCCGAGTCGCATTGCGCGAGCCTGGGGTGCAGAGGTTATCCGCGGATCGGCCAACCAGACCGGTGCGCTGGTGCTGCGCGATATGCGCGACGTTTTGCGACGCGGCACCTCTATCGTCACCACTGCCGATGGGCCGAACGGGCCAAAGTACGAATTCAAGGCCGGCGCAGTGCTGATGGCACGCATTGCAAACGTACCACTGGTACCGCTTGCTTGTGCTGCAGAGAACGCCTGGTATCTAAAGCGCTGGGACGACTTTATGATCCCGAAACCGTTCAGTCGGGTCGTGTTGGCGATCGGTGAACCCATTATTGTTCCGCAGGATACGCCACTCGATCGAATTGAAGCGTATCGTCGCCGCATGCAGGACGCCATTATGTCGCTGATGCAAGAGTCCAGCCGAGCGCTGGAGTCCCGGTAAAGCGGATTTCGAACCAATGAGGAGCAAGTGAATACCGTGCAAAAACCATTGCGAATTGCTTTTCGAGGGCTGGTTATGATTTGTTTCGGCTCCTCAGTCGCGGCGGGTCCGGTCGCAGACGCGCCTTCACTGATGCCGCATAAAGCACAATACGACGTCAAGATTTCGGTTCTCGGCGGGACCCTGACTTCCGAAGTCACGGCCGCAGGGTCCGGATTCATGGCCAAATCGGTTATCGAACCTACCGGAATGTCACGTATTGTTGCTCGAGGTGCCATACAGGAAAGTTCCTACTTCCTGACCGACGTCGATGGCGTTCAGCCGGCGCAATATCGGTCGATTGATACCCTTTCGTCCGATAACCAGGCGGTTAACCTCGACTTTGACTGGCGCGAGAATACCGTCAATGGCAGCGTGAATGATGTTGAGTTTCAGTGGGAACTCGAAGGGCGCGTGCACGACCGAGTGTCCATTCAATACGAATTGATGCTCGATTTGCTGCAAGGCCAAACGAGCACCCGCTATTCACTGCTGGACGGCGACGAGCTCAAAATACTGGAAGTAAGAAACATCGGCGAGCGGCAAGTGAAGACCCCCTACGGCACGTTCCAGGCGACAGGAATTCAGCACAACAAGGAAAACTCTTCGCGAATTACGACGCTATGGTGCGCCAGAGAGCTGGGATTCCTGCCGGTGGTGATCGAACAGCATCGCGGCGGAAAACTCAGGGTACGCGCCGTCCTGACTGCTTACCAGGTGACCGAACCGGTAACGACACTGCCCGGCAGTTGAGAAGCCTTCAGCAATCAGTCCAGGCGATCGAACGTCTGAAAGATCGTAGCCTCGTCCATGTTCTTGCCGCGCAAGGTAATTGTCCTGCGCAATACACGTCCCTCTTCGGCAAGCGCGAAACGCTCAGTCAGTTTCATATTATTCTGGTCCAGCGTTTCCGCAACGTACGCCTGATTTTCCCATCCGGATGCCCGATCGGCAATGACGGGTCCGATGCGGACTTCGCGGTTTTCGCCAAAGCGATATTCCACCACCACCGATCGGTCGAAGCTGATAAAGAGTCCGGCATCTGTCTGCGTGATCTTCAGATTCTCGCCGTTTTGCAGGTAAAGGTAGACGAGCCCTCCCCGATTTCGTGACGGTCTGGCACCCTGCGCCTGCGGTTCCGGAGCACGAAGCACGATCCTGTCGTCGACATCGTCGGTACGTCGAATGGCACTGTCGATCAATCGCTGATCGGCGGCCGGGTCATTGCGCAATTTCCAGTTGCCGGTCAGGTCCACCCCCGCCGGGGCTTCCGGACTCTTAGGTAGCAAGACCTCGCGGCTGGCGCATGCAGCCACGACGATGAGGAGCGCAGCCAGGATCAGTTTGCCGGACTTCACCAGGAATCCGGCGTTGCGATCTGCGCTGCGGGAAGGAGTTGGAGCATGGCTCAACGGGCCGGCTTGGTGAACTTGAGGGTGAAGCGATCCGACTCGCCGATCGCCGTGTAGCGATCCTTGTCCTTGTCACCGAGCGCAAGCGATGGGGGCAGAGTCCACACGCCTTCCGGATGGTCATGGGTATCGCGCGGATTTCGATTGATATCAGAGCGCCCGGCGAACTCAAAACCCGCGGCTTCGGCGAACTCGATTGTGCGTTGCTCCGAGATATAGCCATTCGCGGCAGTCGGGTCCTCGGTCTCGGGGTCGGGCCACCGATGATCCACGATGCCGAGCGTGCCGCCCGGTTTCAGCGCATCGAACATGGCTTTGAATCCCATGCGTGGCGCATCCTGCCCGTAGCCCGGATCGAACCAGTTATGCACGTTGCGAAAGGTCACGACCAGGTCTGCTGATCCGGGTGGCGCTACCTCGAGCTGATCGGGAAAATTGAGGTGGGTGACAACTACGTCCCGGTAAACTGCCGGAGTCGTACCTGCCTTGGTCAGGAATGCGCCAAAATATTGCCGCTGGTAGGCGAATGGCGGATTGACACTGTACTGTGTGGCGTAGAGTTTCCCATTCTCTTGCAGGGCCGGTGCAAGGATCTCTGTGTACCAGCCTCCGCCCGGCCAGATTTCGACTACTGTCATGTCGGAGCGAAAACCAAAAAACGCAAGTGTCTCCCTGGGATTACGAAACCGGTCGCGTGCCTTGTTGGCAGCGCTGCGATGATCGCCGTTCAGCGCAGCGTCCAGCGCCGCCGACGTCTTGGAATCGAGGGGTGTATCAGCGGCCGGGGCGGGCTGCAGGGCGATGCAGGCCAGTGCAGCCAGGGCCGTCATGCGCAAGATGCGTAGTTGGGTGATTCGGCTTGACATGCAACACGTTCCTCAAGGTAGGCAATGTTACAACTCGTTACTGCATTATCTGCTGGAGCAACGCTATAATCGCGCGCTTGCAGCAAAGCATTAGACCCAAGTTCCCCTTTACAGGTCAATTGTCCCCGCTTGAATCGGCGGACATTGGCTGGCCCTGTAAGTCTCGCGAAATGAGCACCGGAAACAGTACAAATACCGCGCCCGCAGGCATGAGTCGCAATGGCGCATGTGAATGGCGGACGTTACTCGTGCTGGGGGCGTGGCTGCCAGCATTACTCGTTTCAGCCCCGCTTGCTGCCCAGGGGACGCCGGTTGCGGTGCAACGACTGGTCGATATCCAGGTTGACCGGGAAATTCGGTCCCCTGCCGTGGTGTTGCCGGCCAACCGTTCCGTCGTGGCCGCGCAGATTACGGCACTGATCGATGAAATTGCGGTTGATGTCGGCGCCGAGGTTGTTGAAGGTGCCTTGCTCGTCCGGCTGGATGCGGCAGATGCCCGGCTGTCGTTGGCCCGCGCTGTGGCCGATCTGGAGGCGCTGGACGCGCAGGTTGCGGAAGCCGAACAACGACTGGCCAGGGCGGAGGAGTTGCTGGAAAAGGCTTTTGTCTCTGATGACGAGCTTGTCAATCGGCAGACAGCCGTTGCTGTGCTGGCAGCGAATCGCGAGCGGCAGCGTGTAGTCATACGTGCGGCACGACTTGAAGTGGCGCGAACGGAAGTGCGTGCGCCTTTCGATGCCGTTGTCGTGGAACGCGGCGGACAGGTCGGCAATTTGGCGACGCCGGGAAGCCCGCTCATGACGATCGTGCAGACAACCAATCCGGAAGTCGATGCCGAGATCGATCCCCGTTACGCCGCATCGTTGTCAGATACCGATGACCTGCGATTTATCACCCAGGGCCGGGAATGGCGGGTGTCGTTGGCAAGATTGTCAAGCGTGATTGAGCCGGACACCCGCAAGCAACGCGGTCGCTTTCACTTTATCGACGAAACGGCACCCATAGGTTCGAGCGGTGATCTCGTCTGGAACGAGGCCTCCGCGCTGTTACCGGTGGCACTGGTGGTGCAACGTGACAGGCGTTTCGGCGTATTTACTGCGGAAAATGGCCGCGCTCGCTTTGTCGCGATTCCTTCGGCGCAGGAAGGCAGACCCGCTGCGGTCGATCTGCCGGGAGATACCTTGATCGTGACTCGCGGTCACGTCCGGCTCCAGGACGGAGACGCACTGCAGATCTCGCAGGAATGAAGCTGGTTCGCACACTTCTGACCAACCACCCGTTGGTCAATATCCTGTTTTCCGTTGTCTTGCTGATGGGCATTCTTTCCTACCTGCAAATGCCGCGCGAGCAGGATCCGGAGATCAACTTCAATTTCGTCAATATCAATACGGTATTGCCGGGCGCGACGGCGGCGGACGTGGAGGAACTGGTTACGGGACCGCTCGAGGATGCGCTGCGCAATGTGCAGGACATCCGTTTCGTCAGCAGCAGTTCGCGAGAAAACATCTCCGATATCCTGGTCCGTTTTCGCGATCTGTCGGAACGCGAATTCGACAAACGCGTCACTGACCTGCGGCGGGAAATACAGAGTAAAACCAACGACGAGCTGCCCGAAGACGTAGAGGATCCCTACGTTCTGGAGATCACGACCTCGAACGGCTTCCCGACCGCAACAGTGGTGGTTGCCGGCCAGGCCGACGACGAACTCCTGCGACGCCAGTCGCGCATGATCAAGGACGAACTGGAGCGACTGATCGGTGTCGATCGTGTCCAGGCGTTCGGCTTCAACCAACCCGAGTTACAGATCGAGATCAATCCGCAGGAACTGGCTGCGAGCGGACTGACCGCTGTGGACATCGCGGACCAGCTGCGCGAGGCCTACCGTGACGTCACGGCTGGCGAAATCGAGGTTGGCAATGAAGCCTGGCTCATTCGCGTTCGCGGTAAAACTGTCGAACCGAACGAACTGGCAAGGTTTCTGATCTCGCCACGCGGCGCACCGCAGCAAAAGATTGCACTCGACCAGGTTGCCGATGTTCGCCGCGGCCGCGATGAGCCGCAACAGTTGGTCAGTTTCAATGACCGGCCGGCGGTGTCCATGGCAATCACCAAGGTAGCGTTTACGAATACGCTCGATCTGGTCGATCGCATCAATCAATACGTGGATGACAAAAACCGCGTACTCCGCGAAACCGGTATCGATCTGTATCTGACCGACGACCAGACGACACAGACCCGCCAGGCCTTGACGGTCATGCAACGCAATGCTCTCGTCGGACTTTTCCTCGTCCTGGGCGTGTGTTGGGTTTTCCTTGGAATACGCATTGCGTCGTTCGTCACGCTGGGTATCGCCTTTTCGATCGCCGGTACTTTTCTTGTACTCAATGTGACCGGCAACACACTGAACGTATCCGTCCTGCTGGGCGTCGTTATCGTTCTGGGTATGCTGGTTGACGATGCAGTCGTCGTTGTGGAGGCGCTGTACTACCGGCTCCAGCGAGGTCAGGAGGCTTTCACCGCAGCGATCGATGCTTTGCGCGAGGTCGGCAAGCCGGTGACGGCGGCTGTGTTTACGACTATCTCCGCGTTTGCGCCTTTGATGTTGCTTCCGGGCATACTCGGCGATTTCATGCTGATAATTCCCCTGGTTGTGACCGTCGGCCTGCTGGTCAGTCTGATCGAGGCATTCTGGATTTTACCGTCGCACGTTATTACCTCGAGTGGTCGTCCGCAGCCGGCTAACGAACGCTTTCGCCATTGGCGCGGCCGCTGGACACATCTGCTACGCGTGCGATATACAAAAGCGCTCGCCTACGTATTTCGTCGCCCCAAACGCTTCTTCGCTATCGGTGTACTGGCATTCGGGCTGTCGGTATTCGCGATCGCCACGGAACGGGTTCGAGTGGAATTTTTTACGTTTGACCCGATTCGCATGTTTTATGTGCACGTAGAAATGCCCGCCGATTCGCCGATCGAGGACACCCTGGCACAGACGGATCGTGTTGCGGCGCAAATCCGGCCATTGATGCGTGACGATGAGGTTCGTGCGGTTACCAACATGGCCGGTGTCAAGTTTACCGATGCCGAGGCGCTTTTCGGCGATCAATACGGCCAGATCCAGGTATCGCTGAACCCGAAGACAACTGATAACCGGAACGTCAGTGAAGTGGTCGATGCTGTGCGTGATGCCGCCATTGCGGCGGCCGGCAACGCCGAGATCACCTTCTTTGAGGTCTCCGGGGGACCGCCCGTTGCCAAGGACATCAGTGTCAAGGTGCGCAGCGATAACTTTGACGAGCTGCGAGCTGCTTCGGACGCTGTAAAGCAGATTGTGCGGAACATTGATGGTACATCCAACGTTCTCGATAACGATGTGCCGGGCCGCTACGAGCTGACCCTGGATCTCGACGGGCGAGCCATCCGGCAGGCCGGCCTTACGCCCGGTGAAGTGCTGCGGCTGACGCGCTTGCACCTGGATGGCGAGATCATCGCTTTTACCCGTGACGAAGGCGAGAAAGTCGAGCTGCGTGTGCGCGGGCCCCGGCGCTCAGTGCAGGATGTGAACGAAGTCCTCGATGATCCGATTTCCCTGCCGCAGGGAGGAATTACAACCTTTCGCGCATTGACAAGCAGCAGCGTCGCACGCGGCGCCGGCACCATCCGACATTACAATTATCGACGTTCGATAACAATCGAGGCCGATCTCGATGAAGAAGTGATCAACACGGTCGCTGCGAACAACCGGATCCGAGACGAGTGGGCGCTCATCCAGTCGCAATATACTGCAACCGACCTGGATTTCTCGGGCGCATTCGATGACATCCAGGAGAGCCTGGACGCTATGCTGATGCTGGCGTTGTTTGGACTTGGCCTGATCTACCTCATTCTTGCCACGCAGTTTCGCAGCTACTTTCAGCCCATGTTGATCATTGCGACTTTACCTATGGCATTTACCGGCGTGGTCATCGGCCTGTTCATCACGCAGAACCCGCTAAGCCTGTACACGCTCTACGGTATTGTTGCATTGATGGGTATTGCCGTGAACGCCGCGATCGT
>CAYVLL010000032.1:0-17472 GCA_964452235.1 uncultured Woeseiaceae bacterium | reverse complement strand
ATCGCGGCGAGCAGTGTGACTGCCAAATAGACTCTGTGCCATCGGCGCATGGTGGGCCTCATCAATGCCATAATCATTGGCGGTAAGTATCGGTGCATCTCCCTGAACGGCAGATGAAACGGGGGCGGCCGCAACCGATGCGATTGACCATAAGATAAATAATTGTTTTTTAAAGGGTTTTTTTGGTTTCCGGAGACGGAGAGGAATGTATGGCCGGAGCGCAGGTAAGCCCGCTGTCTGAGTCGACCGGTTCGCTGACGGCATTCCTGGGGCGCTATAAACGGCTCGCGGTTCTGACCGGCGCCGGCTGCAGCACAGCATCCGGCATTCCGGATTACCGCGACGAAGCCGGGAACTGGAAGCACCGCAAACCGGTTCAGTTCGCCGACTTCATGACACGTACCGACGTTCGTCGCCGCTACTGGGCACAAAGCTTCCATGGCTGGACCCGCATCGCAAAGGCTCGTCCGAATGGCGCTCATGCAGCACTCGCAACACTTGAAGCGGCCGGGCGCGTCGCGGGCCTCATCACACAAAATGTAGACAACCTGCATCGTGCGGCAGGTAGTCGAAACGTGATCGATTTACATGGCGTACTGCACGATACCCGATGTATGCAGTGCGATTGCCAGGTATCCCGGCAGGATTTTCAGCACAGGCTGGAGAACCTGAATCCCGACTGGTGGCCAACGGTAACAAGCTTCGGTCCGGATGGCGATGCTACACTGGCGGACGGCCATTTCGAGCAATTTACGATTCCGGACTGCCTTCACTGCGGCGGCATTGTAAAACCCGACGTAGTCTTTTTCGGCGAAGCGGTGCCGTCGGACAGGGTCGCCAAGGCACGTCAACTGGTGCACGATTCCGATGCGCTGCTGGTCGCAGGGACTTCCCTCATGGTTTTTTCAGGGTTTCGATTTGCGCGTCTTGCAGCGGAATGCGGCAAGCCGATCGCCATCCTGAATCGGGGCAAAACCCGCGCAGACGAGTTTGCCTCGCATCGATTCTCCGGAGATTGTTCGAGCCTGCTGGAAATCGGCGTCGCCGCCGTCGCAGCCTGACAGTCCCGCTCGCGAGATGTGTAATTGCAGACTTGGTCGCAGGTTCAGGCATGCCTGACGGCTGGGTCATTGTGTTTGATAGCGAAGCAATGCAGCCCTGTTCGGATCGGGCGCTGGTACTGCTCGCGCGAGACATCCCTTACGAGATTCTGCGCGCCGGGGCCCGCTGCACACTTTGGGTGCCGGAGGCGTTCGGCGAACGGGCGAAATACGAGATCTGGCAGTACGAACAGGAGAATCGCAAGTCACGAACTGCGCTGCCGCGCCCCGCGCCCGTTGAACGTGATGGCCTGCCCGGCGCCATTGCCTACGTGATCGTGATCTGCGTCGTCGCCTGGCTTGCCGGAGAAGCTGCATTCAACCGCGACTGGCTTAGCGCCGGCAGAGTCGACGGGGAACGCATTCGTGACGGTGAATGGTGGCGACTCGTCACAGCATTGACCTTGCACTCCGGGCTGCGCCATTTGCTCGGCAACATCGGCTTCGGCGCTTTATTCGGGTTTCTGGCGGGACGACTTGCCGGTTCGGGCATGGCGTGGCTTGTTATTGTATTGGCGAGCGCTGCAGCCAATGCGCTGAATACTTTCCTGCTTGACCCCGGTCACCGATCGATTGGCGCTTCGACGGCCGTCTTCGCTGCACTCGGAGTCGTTGCCGGTTATGTGTGGCGCGGACGATTCATGGCACAGGATCGATGGGCTTACCGGCTCGGGCCGATCATTGGCGGCATTGCCCTGCTGGCCTTCACCGGCACCGGCGATGAGAATACGGATATCGGCGCACACCTCACCGGTTTCGTCTGCGGATTTCTTGCTGGTATCATCATGATTCGTTTGACGTCCCTGGGCGCTTCGCGCCACGTTCAATTGGCCTGCGGCGCCGGCGCTGTGGCGATCGTTATGGTCGCCTGGTTTTTCGCCTTCAACTCTTGGACCATGGCCTGAACCCGACCGCCGCATTTCCGACAGCACCTTCGTACCGGACAAGCAATCCTGAGGAACAAGAAATAGTGGATGACATTCAACTACCGGACCTGAACATCGATTGGGTCACCCTGTCCGAACAAATGCAGACTCTCGGCGTCGAGTTCGGCATCAACCTCATTGCCGCAGTTCTGATTTTCTATATCGGTCGAGCAGTTGCGCGGCTTGTGAGCCGGACACTTCGTCGCCTTATGCAATCGCAGACGGTGGATCCGATACTCGAATCGTTTGTCAGCAATCTCGTCTACTGGGCGCTGATGGCCTTTGTGATCATCGCCGCAATTACCAAGCTTGGCGTACAGACGGCATCGCTGATCGCGCTGGTCGGTGCTGCCGGTCTTGCTGTCGGTTTGGCAATGCAGGGGTCTCTGGCCAACTTCGCCGCAGGGGTCCTGATTGTCATGTTCCGGCCCTATCGCGTCGGTGACTGGGTCGAGGCCGCCGGCATTTCGGGGTCCGTCGTGCAGGTGCAAATCCTCACGACAGTGCTGAAGACGGCCGACAACAAGCAGATCATCGTGCCGAATGGCCAGATAATGAACAGCATCATTACCAACTATTCAACCAATACGACTCGCCGGGTCGACATGGTAGTCGGCGTCAGTTATGACGATGACATCGATGCGGTGCGTGAGGCTATCCAGACTCTGGTCGATGCGGATGAACGAGTTCTCAAGGATCCACCTTGCCAGATTGTCGTTGCCGAACTCGCGGACAGCAGTGTCAACTTCTTCGTGCGGCCCTGGGTCGCAACCGCCGATTTCTGGCCAGTCAAGTTCGACCTCACGGAAGCGGTCAAGAAACGCTTCGACGAGGTCGGGATCCGTATTCCCTACCCGCAACGCGACGTGCACATTATCCCGAAGGAGCAGTAATTCGCCGCCGACGATGTGCCTTGGCCCGACAGGCTGCCGGGCAGCATCGATGCGAACGCAAGGAGCGGCCACGCGCCCCATTGACCGGGCAGGCTCGCGTCAGATACTGTATGTATATACAGTTTCGGAGTGTCATGATGACAGCGCGCAGAAGCGAAGACGCGGCGTTGGCCGAACAGACAGCCGCCCAGGTGGGCGTGCACAAGGGGCGCGGCGCCGTCTCGAATCCCTGCGGACGCTTCGCGGCCACCGTCGTTCTGCCGAGCGACGACGAGGACGGCGAACGACCGGCGCCGGCAACGACCCTCCGCCCCATGGCCGCCGGGCGAATTATCAGTCACAACGAGTCGCCGGACGTGCCTTTCGATCGCTCCATCAACCCTTACATGGGCTGCGAACACGGCTGTATCTACTGTTATGCAAGGCCGAGCCACAGCTATCTTGACCTTTCCCCCGGTATCGATTTCGAAACGCAGATTTTCTTTAAACCAAACGCAGCCGCGCGGCTGCTCGAGGAGTGGCAAAAGCCGGGCTATGAGTGCCGGCCGATAACCATTGGCGCGAATACCGACCCGTACCAGCCTGCCGAGAAGCGACTCCGCCTTACCAGGCAGCTACTGGAGATGTTCCTGAAACATCGCCACCCGGTCAGCCTGATCAGCAAGGGTACGCTCATGCGTCGCGATCTCGATTTGCTGTCGGAGCTGGCGGCCGAAGGCCTGTGCTCGGTCGCCCTCAGCGTGCCGACCGCGGACGACGACCTGAAGCGTCGCCTCGAGCCGCGCGTGCCGTCCGCGAACGCGCGCTTCGCGTTGATGCAAGCCTTGTCGACTCGCGGCATACCGGTAAGCCTGTTGATGGCACCGATCATCCCGGCAATCAATGACCGCGAAATAGAGGAAATCGTGCACCGGGCGGGCGAATGTGGCGCGCGGCACGCGAGCTACGTGCTGCTGCGCCTGCCGCACGAACTGAAGACACTTTTCAGCGACTGGCTGGACGTGCATTGTCCGGAGCGGGCCGCTCACGTCATGAGCCTGCTGCGCCAGGCAAGCGGTGGCCGGGATTATGACAACCGCTTCGGCATCCGGCAGACCGGCCGCGGTGCATACGCGGAAATGATCGGCAAGCGCTTCAGCGTCGCCTGTCGCAGGGCGGGACTCGAACAGGGCCGCCGGCCAGGCCAGCCACTGGACTGCAGCCGCTTCGAACCGCCCGGAAAACGACAGCTCACAATGGATTTCGGCACGGTCCCCTAGGGGCAAAGGCTTTCCCTGGCTCATTGTCGGGCGCGGCGGGTGGCTCGAATCGGGCTCGACCGGGGTGTGCGAAGTGCGAGACGTTTCCGGCCTTGTCTTCGCAAGGTTCTTTGGCGGAAATAAAGCGGACCGCAGGGAGCCATTCCGTCAAAGAACCTTGCGAAGACAAGGCCCTCTCGTACCGCTTGGCGGCGAGAGGTACCGTCGCTGCGAGCCGGTCGGTATAGTCGGCATAACCGTGACACAGCATACGATCAGAACTAATCGTAGTGCCGGCAGTCTCAACTTCAAACGCACGACCGATGCGCCGACAATCATGAAATCGAAGGCTTCTACACGCATTTTCAGGCTGGCTGCAGCTTCACTCGTAATTGTGGGTGGCAGCGGTGTTGCAGCGCAGGAACCGGCGCCCGAGATTGAGCTGCCGGAAATTACGCTCGATGACAGCGGCGTGTATGAACTGCCGCGGCTCGAGGACAGGCCAGACCGGGACCTCTTGCACGGCGACACGCAAGACAGTCTCGATGACAATTTCGACGACGATAGCGAGCGCGAGCCAGGGGATGAGCTCCCATTCGAAACCGGCTTCGCTCCGGCGGAGGTCGTCGAGACTCCTTTGGAGGAATTGCAACGCAATTTCTTCCTGTACAAGGAAGCACTCGAAAATGACGCGTTCGCTGAGGCCGATACCTACGCCAAGCGCGTTGTAGAACTTTCGATCGAGATATTCGGCATCGACAGCCTGGACTCGGCCAGGGCGCTCACCAACCTCGGCATCGCACAGCATCGCAATGAAGAATACGAAGCGGCTCAGCTGAACTACTCAGCGGCAATCGACATCATTGAGCGCACGGAGGATCGGCTCAACGCCAATCTTGTAAACCCCTTAAAGGGCCTCGGAGCCGCGCAATTGGCTGCCGGTCGGCCGGATGAAGCCATCGAGTCTTTCGATCGGGCCGTACATGTCAGCCATGTCAACGAAGGTCCGCATAACCTTATGCAGGTAGAAATACTGCAGTCTTTGTCGGAAACCTACCTGTCCGTCGGCGAACTGGCGATGGCGGAGAAGATTCAGGATCACGTCTTCCAGCTGCAAGCGCGCGATGTCGATCTGAGTAGCGTGGATATACTTCCTGCCCTCGAGAATCAGGCATTGTGGCAGCACCGGCTCCAGTTATTCGAGAAGGAGCGTTACACCTGGCGTAAGGTGATTGATGTAATTGAGGATCACTACGGCAAGGATGACTTGCGGCTCATTCCTCCACTTACGAGACTCGGCAGGTCCCACCTTTTCGTGGGTACAACCGACATGAGCTTTCACCAGCCGACGTCGATTACGTCGGGCGAAATATATTTGAAGCGAGCCTTGCGTATCGCTGAAAACAACCCGGATTCAACATGGCGAACCCGGGAAGAGGCCATGCTGGCCCTCGGTGACTTCTACATTATGTCGGGCAAGCCGAACCGGGCTCGCGGTATTTACGAAGATGCCTGGCAATTGCTTTCGGTTGATGAAGAACGTTTGTCAAACCGGCGCGATCACCTTGAGTCGTTGATCGTGTTGCAAAGGATCAATCCCCCGAAGTACGTGGGAATTGACGGCGAGGTGCGCAGCCAGCTGCCCGGCGAGAATTTTGAAGAAGGCAAAATCGTGTATGACTACGCCGTGAATACGCGTGGTTTTACGGCCAATATCGCGTTAGCGGAAGCCACGCCACCGGGCTTCACTGCTATGGAACAGGCGGTTCTGCGCAATTTGCGCGCGATGATTCATCGGCCGCGCCTGGACGACGGCACGCCGGTTACGACAGAAGGCCTGACCTACACTCACAAATTCTTCTATCGCGCGTCTGATCTGCCTGCTACGGATGAGCCCAGCGATGTTGCGGCGACTAACTAGCTGACCTGCAATACTTGGCGCAGACCGGGCTCTGCCCGGCCTGAATTCGTAACCCTCAATCCACAACCAGAGACGCAGCATTGACTCGCAAGAAAACCAGCCGTTCGATACCGACACCGACCCGCAAACAAGCCGAAGACGCCATTACAATATTGCTGCGTTGGGCCGGCGAAGATCCTTCCCGGGAAGGCCTCGTGGACACTCCGCGTCGCGTCGCGCGAGCCTATGAGGACTGGTTCAGTGGCTATAAGAGCGATCCAGTGAGTTTTCTGCAGCGCACCTTCGAAGAAGTCGAGGGCTATGATGAAATGATTGTGCTGCGAGACATCTCTTTTGAGTCACACTGCGAACATCACATGGCCCCGATTATCGGCCGGGCACATGTCGGTTACCTGCCCAACAACAAGGTGGTCGGGATCAGCAAGTTGGCTCGCGTAGTGGATTCGTTCGCCCGTCGTTTCCAGGTGCAGGAAAAGATGACGGCGCAGATTGCCCAGTGTATCGAAGACGTTTTAAAGCCCAAGGGCGTGGGTGTCGTAATCGATGCAGTGCACCAATGTATGACGACTCGCGGCATTCACAAGTCAGGAGTATCCATGGTGACCAGCCAGATGCTCGGCACCTTTCGCAAGGATGCCCGCACTCGCGCCGAGTTCCTGCGCATGATTGGCAGCAACCTTTGACAGGCGGCCAGCCCCGCAAGCCGGGAAGCCGGTTCAGAGCCCGAGCTGTGCAGCCCCCTGGATAAAGTCGATATCGACAGGAATTTCAGCCGCCGTGAGGCGATCCAGATCGCCCTGCAGCTCTGCGGTGACAATTCCTTTCTCGCGCATCAACCGGGATGCACCCTCGTAGTCGCCGTCGCCTTGCAGTGTTAACAGTAACTCCGATAAGGCGTTCATCGCCGATTCCATGCGCTCGAAGTCGACGCTATAAGTCCCGGTATCGCTGTCGCGCACAAACGCACCCTGATCGGCAAAGAAGTTGAAACGCACCATATTCGCCTGCCCGTGCGCGCTTGCTGCCCCGAAACGGATCGATCGAAAGAGCCCGGCCATGAACGTAACGTAGTTGTCTCGCAAATCGATCTCGCCGAGCTCACCCGCTTCATGCAATGACGAAATCATGTAAAGCCCCAGTATGTCTGCCTTGCCCTCTTCCATCGCAGATGCAGTATCGCGCAATGCCTCGCGAACGGTTCCGCTGCCGTTGATCGTATTCTTGATACCAAGTCCGTGAGCGACTTCGTGAAACATGGTATTGGCGAAAAACGAGTCGAACGAGACATGCTGGCGCTGCGATTCATCGATCAGGACATCTGCAATCGGCACAAGGATTTTCTCGAATTTTGCCTGCATCGCGTTCTTTAGCTGCAGTCGTCTGGTGCCTTTTTGCAATTGCACTTCTTCATCGTTCGGCAGGTTGATGGCAATGGTTTTTGACCCGGCGTTGCTGTGACCTGCGTAGTACACGACATCGTAGGCGTTCAGGTCCGAGTCGGTGCCGGGTGTCTCTGACTTGTAGGCATCGTCGACAGGCAGTCCCCGCTGCAACTCCGGCAGAAACTGCGCGAATCGCTCCAGCTGTTCGCTCCAGTCAAGATCCTTGATGAGGATGTAGGACTCATACGCAGCCCGATAGCCGAACAATCGATCTTCGTAGGTCTCGATCGCGCCGATGATAAGTTCGATCGGGTTGGTTTTTACATCCATCCAGGCCATATCGCTGGCTTGATACTCGTCTGTAACCAGCGCCTCGGCGCGCAAGCGCAGGTAATTGGCAAACCCTTCATGCGCGGCAAGTTCGGCGGCCCGGCGCAGCAACGACGCTGCCTCACCAAGTTCCGCCGCGTAGGCAATGTGATAGGGAACAAGCGACAGATTGCCCTGGTGGTCACGTCGGACGAGCGAATAGAGACCGTTTTTGCCCTCGAGATCGGCTGCCTCGAACTCCTCGATGGTCATGTCGGCGGGATACAGGTTTGCGCCGAGCGGCTTGTCGGAGAAGCCGTCAATGAAAGACTTGTCGTCACGCAAACGGTCCCACGGACCATAGTTGATTTCTGCGAATCGGCGCGCGTCAGCATCATCGATCGATTCGAGCCAGTCCCGGTGATCGTCCCGAAATGCCTGTCGCCAGAACAGGTCGTCCATGATCTTCGAAGCATCGATCAATACCGCGATCATCTCGCGTTGCTGTTCGCTGAATCCGGACAGATCGGCCTCCAGAGGAAAATCGGCATAGATTTCCGGGCGAGCAGGAACCTGGGCCGCAGGTTGCGCATCGCGCACTGCAGTTTCCCCGGCGGGCGGCGTTCTCTCGCTCCCACAGCCACCAATGACCAAAGCCGACAAGGCAACGACACCGATCCGACGCAACATGGCAATTGATTCCGCAACTGGTTTCACTTTGACGTCCCCGCAATTTCGCAACGATGGGCAATTATCGCATAGCGGATTAGCCTGCATCCTGCCGCGTCCGCTGGGCTGCTAAAGGTCCACAATCTCGACATCATCCGCCGACAGCGCTGTGCCTAGAAAGACGCCGCCAACCCTGGCGAAGCGCCCTGCCCCGTCCGTCGCGAGCAGTTGCAGGTTGCCACTGCCTGTGTGCGTTCGCGCCAGGCCCTCCGCCAGCAGCCGTTCGGCCACCACTGTGGCAGTCGTGCCGGCCGAGTCGACGATGGAAACATGATCGCCCGCGACTGCCGAAAACGTTTCGCGCAACAAAGGAAAATGCGTACAGCCCAGGATGATGGACGACAGCGTGCTCGTACCATCTGCAGTTAAATAAGGCTGCAGGTAACGCCGAACCACGGCGTCCGCGATGCCGCCGCTGGTCCAGCCTTCTTCCGCCAGCGAAACCAGCAGTTCGCAGGCCAGTTCCTCTACCGTGGCCGTACTGTCCAGGCGGAGAATGGCCTTCCGGTAGGCGCCGAGCCGGACGGTTGCCTCCGTGGCAAGTACCAGGTGGCCCGCTGAAGGTCTTGCTGTCACGGCTGCGCTTGCGCCGGGTTCGATCACACCGATGACCGGCAAGGGAGCAAGCTCCGATTGCAGGTCGGGCAGCGCGACCGCGGATGCGGTGTTGCAGGCGATTACCAGAAGTTTGATGTTGCGCGCCTGCAAATGCCGGGACGCCTGCCGCGCGTAACGCAGGATCGAACCCGCGCTTTTGATACCATAGGGCAACCTGGCCGTGTCCCCCAGGTACACAAAATGTTCCTCCGGCATGCGCGCGCGCAATGCTTTCAGGACCGTCAGGCCACCTACTCCGGAATCGAAAATGCCGATGGGTCTGTCGGGTCGCGAATCGGTGGTCATAGGACGATGAATTTAACCTTTATGCGCCGCATTGTGCACAACGATCGATCCGTCCGCATCTTTGTAGCTTCGCACGTGCCATCGTGAACTCAGCACCGAAACGTTTTTTACTCGCTCTTGGCGCAATCGTTGTGGCTGTTGTCGTCGTGGGCGTTTTTCTTCCCTCCGAAGGGCAGGTACATCGAGAAACCATCATCGATGCACCACCCGGGACAGTGTTCGCTGTATTGAACGATTTGCGCCGCGTCCAGGACTGGTCGCCGTGGATCGAGGCCGATCCGCACGCACGGGTTGAGGTTTCTGTACCGGCCAGCGGCGCAGGTGCACAGATGCAGTGGGATGGCAAACGGCTTGGGCAGGGTGGCCAGACAATCGTTGAGAGTGTGTCGAACCGGCGTGTGATCGCACAACTCGAACTCGACCAGGGCCAACCTTTTCGGTCAACCTTCGAGATCGCAACAACGGACGCCGGCAGCCTTGTTCGATGGACCTGCGACAGGCGGTTCGGCATCAATCTGGTTGCCCGTTACCGAGGGCTTTTTCTCGAGTCCGGAACCGGTAAGGAAATGGAGCGCGGACTGGAGAATATCAGGACACTGGTAGAAAGCCTGCCGCGCGCTGACTGGACCGACATTGAGATTGAACGGCTGGAAGTTGCGCCGCAGGCAATTGCTTTTCTCACCGAGACCAGTGCACCGAACGCGGCAGCGATCTCGGAAGCGATGGGAGAGGCGTATTTCCGGATCCTGGGCTTCATCGATCAGCACGGCTTGCAGGAAGCCGGCCCACCGCTATCGATCAGCCGTCGCTTCAGCGGTTCCGAATTCGTATTCGATGCGGCGATTCCGGTGCGTGGCGTTAGCGACGAAACGCCGCAATCTGCGACAGGCGTTCAACTCGGTGTGACTTACGACGGGCCGGCGATTCGTGGCCGGCATATTGGTTCCTACCTGGACCTGAGTCGCACCCACGAGAAAATAGCGGCATATCTCGCCGCCCATGGCATCTCGAGAGCGGGTGACGCATGGGAATCGTATGTCAGCGATCCGACCCGTACCCCGGAATCGCAACTGGTTACCGACATCTATTACCCGGTCAACACACCGGACTAGCGAGAGATCAGTGCGACTTCGCCAGAAAGCCGGGAACCACCACCGGCCGCTCCTCGATGTGCAACGGCAAACGGGCCTGGCGGCTACCGCTGTGGCGGATTACTTCCGCGAGGAGTTCCACCATCAATCGCGCGGCGCGCGCGGTTTCGTGCACCGACATCTTGCGCACAGTGGCACGGATGGCTCCTTCACCGTTCAACGGCGCAACCCGTTCCATCAGTGTCCGCAACTCCCTGAACAGCGGGCGTGCCGATGACGGCAGATCCTCCGCGTCGATGCCGCGTAAACTCTCTTCGTAAGCCGCAATTAACCGTTGCTTAACCTGGCCGTTGCCGGCCATCACTGTCACAGCAGTCATGAGCTGTTCGACGTGATTGGACATTTCCACTCCAGCGCTTTTTTCAGCGTTTCCATTTAGCGTTATTATTCTCGGCCGCCACTCCGCAGGACGGTCAGTGGCGCATCTACGCTTTAAGAATCAACTACCTCCGGTAGTTCGCGGCGGCGACGCCGCGTCCGCATCCGTATGGGTCCTCTTGGTCTATCAACTACCTGCGCCTGATTCTTATATCAAAAGTACGGAAGGCTCTGCAAGTGCGCGTCGCCGGGGGCTAGGCCCGGTGTCAACGACTGAGGCTGAGCTCGATATCCCATGCTTCGCTGTCCAGGGTGCGATGCTCGCGGAGCAGCGGCTCCTCCTGGCCGACCTGCCAACGGACGGCCAGCGTTTCGGCCATCAGGTGCTCGCGGAAGCGCGCCAGGGCCGCCTGCACGCCGGCCGAGCCACTGACGCCCAGAACGATTCGATCGGACACTTCCAGCCCTGCCTGCTTGCGCGCATCCTGCACTGTGCGGATCAGTTCGCGGGCGATGCCTTCCCGGACCAGGTCCCCGGTCAGGGTCGTGTCCAGAGCCGTCAGGAAGCCGGCATCTTCGCCACAGGCAAAGCCCTCCGCTGAACGGGTCTCGATCAGCAGGTCTTCAGGCGCTAACGTGACGACCTCTCCGTCCACATCGATCGCAACGGGTTCGCCGCGCGCCACGGCCGAGGCGATTGAGGCACCATCGGCCGTTTCCAGGGCTGCGCGGATCAGCGGCACCCGCTTGCCAAAGCGCTTCCCGAGTCGCGGCAGATGAGGCTTGATCCGGTAGCTCACCAGGCCGGCATCACGGGCAATGAATTCGATGGCTTTGACGTTCAATTCCTCGAGTATCTGATCCTGGTGTTCCTCGATGGCCCGGGCTGCGTCGTCGTCCGGCGTGCGAATGAGCAGTCGCGACAACGGTTGCCGGGTCCGCACCCCCGATTGCGCGCGGGCCGCGCGGGCCAGTCCCACCACTTTTTGCACCACGCCGACATCGAACAACAACTTGTCATCTTCGCGTACAGGATCCGCCGCGGGCCATGCCGCCATGTGCACACTTTCCGGCGCCTCTGCGTCAAAGCTTCTTGCAAGGTTCTGGTAGACGTTCTCGGCCAGAAACGGCAGGAACGGCGCCATCAGGCGATGGATCACGTCCAGACATTCGTACAGGGTCAGGTAAGCAGCCCGTTTGTCCTCTGCGTCCACCGATTTCCAGAATCGGCGACGGTTTCGCCGCACATACCAGTTGCTCAATTGATCGACGAACGCCTCAATCGCTTCTCCGGCGGTTTTCGCGTCATACGCGTCCATCGCCTCGGTGCAGACTCTTATCGTGCGATTGAGCAGCGCGATGGCCCAGCGGTCGATTTCCGGGCGCAGCTCGAGCGGCATTTCGCTCCGGAAGTCGATCTTGTCCAATCGCGCATACAGTACGAAGAAGCCGTAAGTATTCCAGAAAGTGTTCAGAAACGAGCTGGCAACATCCCGGACAATGTCCACAGAGACGCGTTTCTGCACGTCCGGCGACAACCGCACCAAAAAGTACCAGCGCAAAGCGTCCGCACCGACGGAATCGAATACCTCGTATGGATCGACAATGTTGCCGAGCGACTTCGACATCTTGCGTCCGTCCCGGTCAACGATATGACTCAGGCAGATGCAGTTCCTGTAAGCCACGCTGTCTGATACCAGCGTGGAGATCGCATGCAAGGTATAGAACCAGCCTCGGGTCTGGTCGATCGCCTCGCAGATGTAGTCGGCCGGAAAGTGCTTGTCGAACTCGTCATTGTTGTCAAACGGGTAATGCCATTGCGCATAAGGCATCGCGCCGGAGTCGAACCAGCAATCGATGACCTCCGGGACACGCCGGTACGTCCGGCCGTCTTTTGTAAACGTGATGTCGTCGACTGCCGGCCGGTGCAAGTCGAGTTCGCCAAGCGCGCGGCCGCACAGCTTTTCCAGTTCCGCGACCGAACCGATGCAAAGGTAATTGTTGTCATCGTCGACCCACACAGGTAGCGGCGTACCCCAGAAGCGTTCGCGTGACAGGGCCCAGTCAACATTGTTCTCGAGCCAGTTGCCGAATCGCCCGTCGCGAATGGACGCAGGCACCCAGTTGATGGACTTGTTCAGTTCGACCATGCGGTCCTTGTAATCAGACGTGCGGATGTACCAGGCGTTCTTGGCGTAGTAGATGATCGGATCGCCGGTGCGCCAGCCGAAGGGGTAGTTGTGCCGGCAGCTTTCCGCACGGAACATGAGGCCGCGGTCTTCCAGCATTCGGATCAACGGTTTATCGGCATCCTTGAAAAAAAGCCCGGCGACCGCAGTGACTTCAGGAAGGAAATGTCCGTCCTGCCCGACGGCGTGAACCACCGGAAGGCCGTGTGCCTGGCCGATAGCCAGATCGTCGACGCCGTAGGCCGGCGCCGAATGCACGATTCCGGTGCCATCCTCAGTGCTGACGAAATCGCCCGGCAGTACCCGGAAAGCACCCGCGGCATCAACGGGCAAATCGTCAAAGAGACGCTGGTAGGACATGCCGACCAACTCGCTGCCTTGGACGATTTTTCCAACCTTGTGTGGCTGGTCACCCAACACGGCCAGCCGCAATTCCTCCGCGAGGATCAGCGTCTCACCGTCCAGCTCTGCGTACGCGTAAGCGACATCGGGATGGACGACCAGCGAAAGGTTTGCCGGCAGTGTCCACGGTGTGGTTGTCCAGACCAGGAAATACAGGTTGTCTTCGCCCTGCACAGGGAAGCGCACGTAGATCGACGGATCCTCAACTTCGCGATACCCGAGCGCCAGTTCGTGAGACGACAGCGTCGCACCGATTCGCGGGTCGTAAGGGACGACCTTGTAGCCGCGGTAGATGAGTCCCTTGTCCCAGATGACCCTGAGCAGCGACCAGACGGATTCGATGTAGGCGTTTTCCAGCGTGTAGTAGGCTTCGTCGAGATTCACCCAGAATCCCATGCGCTCGGTCATCTTCTCCCAGTCACCGATGTAGCGCATGACGGATTCACGGCAGCGGCGCGTAAATTCGGCGATGCCGATCTTTTCCTCGATTTCTTTCTTGTCAAAGATGCCGAGCTCTTTTTCGATCTCATGTTCGACAGGGAGGCCGTGAGTGTCCCAGCCAGCCTTGCGCGGTACGTGGAAGCCGCGCATGGTCTTGTAACGCGGAAACGCGTCCTTGAAACTGCGCGCCAGCACGTGATGGATGCCGGGCTTGCCGTTGGCAGTCGGTGGTCCGTCATTAAAACTGAAGCGCGGGCGGCCAGCAGACATCTGCAGCGTCTTTTCGAACGTGCGCTCTGCACGCCAGAACTCGAGCACTTCCTGCTCGAGCGCCGGCCCGTCGTAACGCCCCGCTACTTCCTTGAATCCCATCGTCGAATTACCTGCCTGTTGCCTGTTGCCGCAAAAAAAATCGCCCCGGACGCCATCGAGACGTCCGGGGCGATGCATACAATGCTCGCGGTACCACCCGGTTTCGCAGAGGTCGCCAGGACACCTGCCTCATCGTGCCCGGTTTCGGGGGCCAAACGGCCGCGCCTACTGTGCAATCGCCGCAGAAATATCGGCCATCGCGGTTCAGGCGGCGACTCCGGGGTGATATTCCGCGGCCGTCGATCCGGGGCTCTCACCGTCCCCCGGTCGCTGCAATCGGCGCTGCCCGCCTACTCGTCCCCATCCCAGTCCTGTACCGGAAACTAATGCCGGTAAGTTTAAAATACAAGAGCAGCCTTGCAAGGAGTCGCCATGTCCATCGCTTTTCCCGAGCCCGTGATGATCGAGACCAACGGCATCCGTATGGCCGTTCATTCACAGGGCAGCGGGCCGCCGGTACTGCTGCTGCACGGTTTCCCCGAACTGGCATACTCGTGGCGCCACCAGTTACCGGCGCTGGCCGCGGCTGGTTACCAGGCCATTGCGCCGGACCTGCGGGGTTATGGCGGCACTGATAAACCCGGCGGGGTGAGCGATTATGCGATCGACACTCTGATCGCCGATGTGACCGGCTTGCTGGATGCGCTGCAGTTGCCTCGCGCATTTTTCATCGGGCATGACTGGGGCGCGCTGTTGCTGTGGCAAATGTCGCTGCTGGTGCCCAAACGCATTGCCGGACTGATCGCCCTGAACATCCCGTTCCTGCCGAGGCCCTCCGTCGATCCCGTCGCATTAATGCGAGATCGGCTGGGACGCGACTTCTACATCGTCAATTTCCAGGATTCCGGCGAAGCGGACCGGCGTTTTGCCGAGGATCCCGCCCGCTTTATCGATCGTATGATGCGTCGCCGGCCCATTACGCGCGAGCGTTTCGACAGTTTGCCGCGCAAACAGAAAACAGTGAGCCTGCTGGCGCTCCTGAATCGGCCGCAAGCGGCCGGCGACTCATTGCTCGACGACGTTGAACTGGCAGTCTATGCCGCTGCCTTCACAAAAGGTGGTTTTTCCGGGCCCATCAACTGGTACCGAAACTGGAGCCGCAACTGGGCAGCAAGCGAACACGTCGAGCAACGGGTTCGCGTCCCCGCCCTGTTCATCGGGGCAACGGACGACATCGTCGTCAGCCCTGCACAGATCGAAGCGATGCGACCGTGTGTCGATGACCTGGAAATTCAGATGATCGACGAGTGCGGGCACTGGACGCAGCAGGAAAAGCCGGATGAACTCAATGAACGGATGCTCGAATGGATGCGTCGCCGCTACCCGCCGGGCGAGCCGCCCGCCAGTGTAAAGTCCTGAACGTCGAGCCCTCAGTGAAAGACCGGCGACTCCGCTTGCTCGCCTTCCGCACCGAACATTGCGTGATCGAAAACAGTAACGAGACTCTCGGTGCTTTGCGCACCGATGACCAACAGCCGTTTATTCACCAGGAAGTTGGGTACGCCGGTTACGCCGCTCTTCCGTACCTGCGCTTCCTGCGACAGGACAATTTGGCGCGAGTTATCGTCGTCCAGCGTGTTGTTGATCGACTTCGCAGTAAGGCCGCTACGCACGCCGATATCCAGCAGGACGTCGCGATCGGACAGGTTGAGTCCGTCCTCGAAGAAACCCTTGAGAAAAGTTTCGGCCAGCCCGGTTGCACTGGCGCCTTCCGTTTCCGCCAGCCGCATGACTCGATGTGCGTTCAAGGTATTGGGGACCTGCGTCATCCGGTCAAATCGAAAATTGACGCCTTCCGCACTGCCGGCCCGCGTCAACTCGGCCAGTGCCGGCTGCAGGGCCTGCGGGTCGCCGAAGCGGGACGCGAGGTACTCCTCAATCGCCATGCCCTCGGCCGGCATGGTCGGATTAAGCTGGAACGGGTACCAGGTAAGCGTGCTCGGACCATGGACGGCAAGCAAGGCATCGTCCAGGCGACGCTTGCCGAGGTAACACCACGGACATACGAGGTCGGCAATGATGTCGACCTGCAAGGTCGCGAGAGACATCGCATCAGCGCTTCGCGGTCGATTTTCGGCGTTGCGATTGATCACGGGCATGGTCCGGTTTCTGTAAAAATACACAAGACCTGTACAATATGGCCGGGTGCGCGTTATTCAAGATTGCGTGCCCGCAAGTACCGTTCCTGCAAATACTTTGGATATCCGCACCACGTAAAAGTTTTGCCGCCGATGGGACGAAAAACTCCAGGGAAAATGGGTTTTTTCCGGCTTTTCGGCAATTTTAGCGGCTTTTGTCGCCATTTTTCTGGCAGATCGAAGCCGCATCGGGATTACCACGCGTGGCGGCCCGGTCGCCACTGCAATAAAAAAGGTCCTGTGGCGGTCAATTGACAGGGCAGTAACGGTACAGGAGAAGAGTGTTGTTGATACGCAAGCAGTCTGGCATCCGTCCCTCGGAAATCACGAGTCGGGAAAATTACCTCGACCGCCGGCGATTCCTGGCACAAGGCGCCGCTGTCGGAGGCGGGCTCGCGGCGGGGCACGCAGCCTGGCCGGCGCTTGGCGCCCTCTTGCCGGACCGGCTGGGCGAGAAGCTGGTCGACGTCAGTGCCAGCCCGTACAGCACCGACGAGGCGCCTAACAGCTTCGAGGACATTACGACCTACAACAATTACTATGAATTCGGCACGGGCAAAGCCGATCCAGCGCGCAATTCCCGGCAGTTCGAGCCGCGCCCGTGGTCACTGGCCGTTTCCGGACATGCGGAGCGAACCGGTACGTTTGATATCGACGATTTCGTCAAGCCGCACAGGCTCGAGGAGCGCATATATCGCATGCGTTGCGTCGAAGCCTGGTCGATGGTCATTCCCTGGGTCGGGATTCCGCTGGCAGATATCATTCGTCAGTTCAAGCCGACCGCCAGCGCGAAATACGTCCGTTTTGTAACCTTGCACGATCCAAAGCGCATGCCCGGCCAGCGATCGCGCGTACTCGAGTGGCCCTACCGCGAAGGCCTGACGATGGCCGAGGCGATGCACCCGCTGACCATTCTGGCGGTAGGCCTCTACGGCGAGGTGTTACCGAATGCGAACGGCGCACCGATCCGGCTGGTCGTGCCATGGAAATACGGATTCAAGGGCATCAAGGGTATCGTCAGCATGGAATTCGTCGAACGGCAACCACGGACCAGCTGGGA
>CAYVLL010000031.1:0-17479 GCA_964452235.1 uncultured Woeseiaceae bacterium | reverse complement strand
ACTCGCCGGGTTTCTATCTTCACCCACGATCTTGAGCCGGGAATCTACGATGACCCGGACTTTCTGGAGGTCATAAAGCGCCTGGTGCTGTCGCAAACCTATGCCCGGATCCGGGTGCTGATCGCGGACCCCTCGCGTGCGATCAAGAACGGCAACAATTTTGTGCATTTGGGGCGCCGCTTGAATACCTATATCGAATTTCGGCATGTCAGGAAAGACTTGCGCACACACGCCGAGTCGTTCCTGATTGCCGACGAAACAGCGCTTGTCTATCGCTTGCAGGCAAGTCGCTGGGAAGGGATCGCAGATACCTACGAGCCGTCGGTTGCCAGGCTATATGCCAAGATGTTCGACGAGATCTGGCAAGCCAGTGAAGTCGAAATCGAATTCCGCCAGCTCGGCATCTGACGCGACCTCCTCCTGAATCGTGCTTCCGACTGACCTGACAGTTTCCGCTGTCGTTGAGCAGGATGGCCGGTACCTCGTTGTCGAGGAACGCGCCTCCGGTGTTATCGTGATCACCCAGCCTGGCGGGCACATCGAGACGGACGAGTCGCCTGAACAGGCAGTCGTCCGGGAGGTGCTCGAGGAAACCCGCTGTATTGTCGACGTCGACACCCTGCTTGGCGTTTACTTATGGATTCACCCGCAGACACGGCAGCAATTCCTGCGTATCGTGTACATCGCGAAACGAGTCAGCGAGGATCTATCCTCGCCACTCGATGACGGTATCCATGCCGTGCATTGGTTCACCTTGCAGGACTTGCAGCGGCGTCAACGAGATTTGCGAAGTCCCGTGGTTCTTCGTTGCATCGAGGATTACCTGGCCGGTCGCCGACGGCCGGAATCTTTGCTGACAACAATGCTGCCCGTGCACAAGAACGTCGACGCCGTGCTCGCCAACGCCTGGCTCGTCTGAGCCAGAAGGTCTTCGCTTAGCCGCAGTGGTAGAATCGACCCCTGTGAATCCCAGCGTTACATCCTGCGACGACGATCACGGCCGGGATATTCGCGGCCAGCGAGTCATTGCCGGCCTCTCCGGCGGCGTCGATTCTGCCGTTGCTGCCCTACTTCTCAGGGAACGTGGCGCGGATGTGCATGCGTTGCACATGACCAATTGGGAGGACGATGACGGCTATTGCACGGCGGCCGGGGATCTCCAGGACGCTCGCCGCACCTGCGAGCAACTCGGTATCCCGTTGCATCATGTCCGATTTGCCCGGGAGTACCGTGAGCTTGTTTTTGAACACTTCCTGACCGAGTACCGCGCCGGTCGTACGCCGAATCCCGACGTGCTGTGTAATCGCGAAATCAAGTTCGGGGTCTTTCGAGAATATGCACGGCGTCTTGGAGGCAGCTTGCTGGCAACCGGCCATTACGCACGGACGGTATTCGCGGATGGCCAGGCGCAACTGTGCAAGGCAACCGATACGCGGAAGGATCAAAGCTACTTTCTGCATGCGGTGACCAGCGACGCACTGGCGGGTACGATATTCCCGCTGGGCACACTGCAGAAAGCCGACGTCCGTGCCATAGCCCGGGATTACGG
Source organism: uncultured Woeseiaceae bacterium (assembly GCA_964452235.1). Classification (GTDB taxonomy): domain Bacteria; phylum Pseudomonadota; class Gammaproteobacteria; order Steroidobacterales; family Woeseiaceae; genus IDS-8. The sequence continues at coordinate 15,930 of CAYVLL010000031.1, read as the reverse complement.
TCTCGAGGTCGCCGGCAAGAAGGACAGTACCGGCATCTGTTTCATAGGCGAACGCCCGTTTCGGGATTTCCTGGCGACCTGGCTACCGGCTCGTCCCGGCCCGATAAGAACGCCGGAAGGCCGGCACGTGGGCGAGCATGCCGGCCTCATGTACTACACAATCGGCCAGCGCCAGGGCCTCGGAATCGGAGGACGCAGGGACAGCGACGAGGCACCCTGGTACGTCGCTGAGAAAATTCCTGGCAGCAACACCCTGGTCGTTGTGCAGGGGGAGCACCCTCTGCTCTACAGCGATGAGCTTATCGCAAGCGACGCCCATTGGATCGGCCCGGTTCCGGAAGAACTCATAAGTGGCGGAGCGCTGCGTTGCAAGGTCAAGGTGCGCTACCGGCAGCCCGATCAGGACTGCAGCGTGCGGGCCGAGTCGCATGGCAAACTCAGTGTAATGTTCGATACGGCGCAACGCGCGGTCGCGCCCGGACAGTACGCGGTTTTTTATCAGGGTGACCGTTGCCTGGGCGGGGCCGTGATTGACAGGACCTGCGCACGATCCGAAGCGCTCGCTGCGGCGATGTAGGCGGCGATTCGGTTATAATGCCGATCCGCGTCGCCCGTACCCATAAAGCCGTGTATAGCCTTGATGCTTGCAAGGGCGGCACAATTTCGAATCACCCCGGAGAATAACTTATGAAGGACAGCTTCGGCGCCCGTTCAACGCTCGAACTCGACGGCAATGAATACGTCATACATCGGCTCGACGCAGTCCGCGAAGGCCACGTGAAGCGCCTGCCGTTCTCCCTGAAGATCCTGCTGGAAAATCTGCTGCGCCATGAAGATGGCCGGGACGTCACCCGCGAGCACATTCTGGCGCTGGCAAACTGGGACCCTAGCGCTGATCCAAGCACCGAGATTTCATTCACGCCGGCACGAGTTATTTTGCAGGACTTTACCGGTGTGCCGGCAGTCGTCGATCTCGCTGCGATGCGCGATGCCGTAGTCAAGCTCGGCGGCAGCGCCGATCGGATCAATCCGTTGTCGCCCGCGGAACTGGTCATCGATCATTCCGTGCAGGTAGATCGTTACGGTGCGGCTGATTCGCTTGACCTGAACAACAAGATCGAATTTCTCCGCAACAAGGAACGCTATACGTTTCTTCGCTGGGGGCAGAAGGCATTCGACAATTTTCGGGTCGTGCCGCCGAACACCGGCATCGTTCACCAGGTCAATCTCGAATACCTGGGTCGTGTCGTTTTTGATGTCGAGAAAGAAGGCGCGCGGCTAGCCTACCCCGATACATTGGTCGGCACCGATTCACACACGACCATGATCAACGGGCTTGGAATCCTCGGCTGGGGCGTAGGGGGCATTGAAGCCGAAGCAGCCATGCTTGGCCAGCCGATTACCATGCTCATTCCGCAAGTAGTCGGTTTCAAGCTGACGGGAGCCCTCAAAGAAGGCACGACTGCAACCGACCTGGTACTGACGGTGACCCAGATGCTGCGCGAGAAAGGTGTCGTCGGCAAGTTCGTGGAATTCTTTGGCGATGGCCTGGCCGAGCTGCCGCTGGCGGACAGGGCGACGCTCGGTAATATGTCGCCGGAGTTCGGCAGCACCTGTGCCGTTTTCCCGATCGACGGGGAAACACTGCGTTACCTCAAGCTGTCCGGCCGCAATCCGGCACATATCCGGCTGATCGAGTCCTATGCGCGTGAGCAGGGCCTCTGGCGTGAAGAAGGTGCAGACCCCGCGCTTTACAGTGACCTGCTGGAACTGGATCTCTCGACTGTCGAGCCAAGTCTGGCCGGACCAAAACGACCGCAGGATCGCATCCCTCTCCGCGATGCCAATCGAATATTTCGTGACCACCTCAAAGACGCAGTTGCGAAACGCAAGGGAGGCGGCTCGGCACGCGCCGAATGGGACGACCACAAGGTAGAAATTCGCGACGGTGCCGTCTTGATCGCGGCTATCACCAGTTGTACCAACACCTCGAATCCGGCCGTGATGGTCGCGGCGGGGCTTCTGGCACGCAACGCAAACGCCAGGGGGCTAAGCTCGAAACCCTGGGTCAAGACCAGTCTTGCACCCGGGTCGAAGGTGGTCACGGATTACCTGGGCAAAGCGGGTTTGCTCGATGATCTCAATGCACTGGGCTTTTATACCGTTGGCTACGGTTGCACGACCTGTATCGGCAATTCGGGTCCGCTCAAGGAGGAGATTGCCGAGGCAGTGACCAAAGGCCAGATCGTCGGATGCAGCGTCCTATCGGGCAATCGAAACTTCGAAGGCCGGATTCACCCAATGGTGCAGATGAACTTCCTTGCTTCTCCGCCGCTGGTGGTGGCCTATGCGCTCGCGGGGTCGCTCGAGGTGAATCTCTTTGAGGACGCACTTGGCAGGGACCAGGATGGCAAGCCGGTCTATATGCGTGACATTTGGCCAAGCCAGAAGGAGATCCAGGAAATCATTGCCGGCAATATCAATTCCGCCATGTTCAAGACAAGCTACGACAGCGTGTTCGCGGGAGATCGCAACTGGAATAGCCTCGACATACCGGAGGGCGAAATCTATGCGTGGGACGATGACTCAACCTATGTCAAGAATCCTCCGTATTTCGCGGGCATGACCGCGGCCACCACACCCATTGAGGACATTCACGATGCGCGCGTGCTCGCTTTGCTCGGCGACTCGGTTACGACCGATCACATTTCACCTGCCGGCAGCATCGCGACCATTGGCCCGGCAGCCGACTACTTGCGTGAGCAGGGTGTGGAACCGCCCGATTTCAATTCCTATGGTTCGCGACGCGGCAATCACGAAGTGATGATGCGGGGCACCTTCGCCAATATCCGGTTGCGCAATTTGCTGGCGCCGGACACGGAAGGTGGTTGGACGCGGCATCAGCCCGGCGACGAACAAATGACGATTTTTGACGCAGCGCTGCGTTACCAGAAGGACAGGACGCCGCTGATCGTCATCGCCGGCAGTGAATACGGTACCGGTTCGTCACGTGACTGGGCCGCAAAGGGCACTCTGTTGCTGGGCGTCAAGGCGGTAATTGCGGTCAGTTTTGAACGTATCCATCGTTCGAACCTGATCGGCATGGGTGTATTGCCACTGCAGTTCATGGATGGGGACAGCGCTCAGAGTCTCGGCCTGACCGGCCGTGAGAGTTACACGATCGAGGGACTGGCCAATGGCGGCAACACGGTCGCCGTGACTGCCAAACCGGCGGAAGGTAAAGCGATTCGCTTCAAGGCCAGGGTTCGTATCGATACGCCCAAGGAGCGCGACTATTTCGAGCATGGCGGGATTTTGCATTACGTGCTGCGACAGCTTGCGGGCACATCCAGGGCCGCGTAAGCGGCAGGCCGGTTGCAATGACTTTCAAGCGCCACTTCATCAGCGTTACACCCGGTGCACGCCGCTGGGTTCGACCGACGCTGATCGCCGTAACTGTGCTGCTTGTCGTGCTGGTCGGCTTGAGCGTTTACTGGTCACGCGAGCCAGACCTTTTCGCCATCAATGCCCGACCCGATACTGAGCGTGCTGTACCGGGCTACGCCACGGTGGATACGCTGATACGCGTGGCCGAAACGTTGCTTGAAAAGCCGGGTGGCTATCTCACCAACGACATCATGCCGCCGGGCGTACTGCTCGACAACATTCCGAACTGGGAATTCGGCGTGTTGCAGCAGGTTCGGGATCTCGCACGGGTAGTACGTAATGACTACAGCCGCAGCCAGTCACAATCGAAGGAAGATGAAGACCTCGCGGTTGCGGAGCCCAAGTTCTTCTTCGATAACAATTCATGGATTCTGCCCCCGTCGGAATCCGAATACCGCGACGCCATCGCCGGCTTCAAACGTTATCGCGAACGCCTGGCCGGTGTGCGCGAGCCCGAAGCCCGCTTCTATGCGCGTTCCGACAATCTGCGCGAGTGGCTGGCGCAAGTCGAAAAGCGCCTCGGCAGCCTTTCGCGACGTCTGGGGAACAGCGTAGCGGCCAAGGGGCCGGACAGCGGTCACGCGGGCGGGCAATCGGGCCGATCTGTCGACAGCTCCGGCGCCAGTTTCGAGCGCACCCCCTGGTTCGAAATTGATGACGTTTTCTTTGAAGCGCGCGGCATGGCCTGGGCACTGGTGCATATGTTCAGGGCGGCGGAAATTGACTTCGAAGATGTGCTGGCCGACAAGAATGCAGAGGCCAGCCTGCATCAGATCATTCGCGAACTGGAAGCCAGCCTTGCCCCTTTGCGTTCGCCGGTGGTGCTGAACGGCGGCGGCTTCGGCCTGTTTGCCAACCACTCACTGGTCATGGCCAATTACCTGGCGCGGGCGAATGCGGCCGTAATTAACCTCAGGGAACTCCTGGACCAGGGTTGATTACCTACTTAAAGAACCACTTATATCTTACTGTAAATAATCAGCAAATTCCCATCCAGCCGGGCACATGACGCCAGCTTTCGGTGAGCTCGCGGTCGAGACGCCGACATTCCGGCTCGAAGCGGCCGACCAGTTGCCAAAAGCGCTTCGAGTGATTCATGTGCCGGCCATGGCACAGCTCGTGGATCATCAGGTAGCGTACGACCTGCGGTTCCAGGAACAACAGGCACAGGTTGAGGCTTAAAGTGCCGCTGGTACTTCGACTTCCCCAACAGGTCCGCTGGGCGCGAATCTGCGTCTTGCCGTAAGGAATGCCCAGCGTCGATGACAGGGACCGCAATGCTGGCTCGAATTCGCTCCTCGCTGTTTCTGCCAGGAAGCGACGCAGGGCGGCGATGCACAGCGCTTCGTCACCTACCCGGCCACTAAGCTGCAGTCGCCCCTCCCGGAATCGATAGTCGACGGCTGTGGCGCCCGGCACAGAGCGATAAACCACCGGCACTGTCTTGCCCAGTGCACGGAGCGGTAACAGGGCGGGCAGCGCATGCGCATCCGGTGGGTGGTCGATCGCGAATGAGCGGCGTGCATCGTGAATCCACGCAGCATTTTCGCGAACGAAAGCCTCCACCGTGGCAGCCCGGGTACGGCGCGGCACGACTACCTCAACCCGACCTCGCGGATAGACTTTGATGGTAAGGCGCTTCGCTCGCGAACTCGGCCGAATACTGAAACCTTGCAGGCTGCCTTGTTCCGGGCGCTCCGGGAAGAGTCTCAGTTGCCGGCTGGTGGTCGTCACAGCGCATATTCTAGCCGGATTTTACCGTCACGCCAGCCGGCATATGCACACAAAAAGCGGCGCAGCCGAGCTACCTCGCCGCTGCGGCGAGCTATGGCCTCTCGCCGCTGAAGCGTATCGCCTGCTCAAGGGTCATTACTCCGGTAACACCGCCAACCTGGGCGGACTCGCTGATGTACAGGTCGACTTCGCGCTCCAGTTCGATGTCGCCGTGAACCCGAACACCAGGTCCGATGACTACTTCAGGCTTGCGTTTTTCGGAGCGACCCCATTGCAGGCTATTCGGCTTTTCGACGATCAGGTCGCCGCGCAAGACGGAATCACGGGTCAGCGTGACATCGCCGTTGACCGTGGACAGATCGCCACCGATCGTCGTGCCTGTTACCCGAATCTCGCCGTTAACGTTGCTGACGTCTTTGCTGATCTCGGAACCTGAGCCGACAGTTATCCTGCCGTTAACGACCGAGATCTGCCCATCGATGACGACGTTTTCACCCACTTCGACTGTGCCGTTCACACTGCTGATATCCTGAGCGGTAACACCGTTCGCCAGCCTCAGGGCTCCGTTAACCGTCCCGGCATCCTCAATTCGTGCACTTTCCTCGACCCGGATACTGCCATTTACGGTTTCCAGATCGCCCGTGACAGTAGCTTCCCGACCGACCGAAATACTGCCATTGATCGTGGATTCACCGTTACTTTGGCTTCCGGCGTCAATCGAAATGCTCTTGTTGAGGTTGAAGCCGTTGGCCGGGGCTACAAACAGGACCGCCAGGAGGCCGGCGGTGAGTGAGGCGGTCTTGCGAAACTTTGACATTGGCATCTCCGAGAAGTGAGGTGAACGCGGAACCGCCGTACCCTTACGATGCGCTTCCATCTGACTGTTGGATGCACGCCAGCCGCGAAAGGTTGACATGGCGGGCCGGTAACCGGCAGCGGTGCTGCTATGCCGGCGCCGCTGACGCAGGTACCCTATGCAAAAGGCCCTGTTTTTCAATGTCAACCGAAACCTTATGGATATAGCGCTGGAAGCGCGACAACTGGTCAAACAATACCCGGGTGTGCGTGCTGTGGACAATGTCAGCTTCTCTGTCCCCCAGGGCATCTGCTTCGGTCTGCTGGGCCCGAACGGCGCGGGTAAAACCACGACGATCGAGATCATCGAAGGCGTGATTCCGGCCACCTCCGGTGCCGTTTTCTATTTCGGCCATCCGGCAGGACGCACATTCCGTGAAGAATCCGGAATCCAGTTCCAGAACACGGCTTTGCAGGACTTTCTCAGCGTCCGCGAAACGCTGGAGATGTTTCGCAGCCTGTATGACCGTCAAGGGGATATTGAGCGCATTATCGATGAGTGTTCGCTTCGCGACCTGGAAAATCGTGACAATCGCAAGCTGTCCGGCGGACAACGACAACGCCTTCTGTTGGCCGTTGCGCTGGTCAATCGCCCTCGCCTCGTGTTTCTCGACGAGCCGACGACCGGGCTCGATCCACAGGCGCGGCGCAATTTCTGGGAACTGGTGAATCGTATCCGTGCTGACGGTACGACCGTAGTCTTGACCACCCACTACATGGACGAGGCGCAGATCCTGTGCGATGACATCGCGATAATGGATGGCGGCAGAATAATCGCGCAGGGACGACCAGAAACGATGCTCGCTGAAAAATATCCAAAGGTCATCATCGAGTTGCCGTTGGCGGATGTCAGCGGCGATTTGCAGAGTATCGACCATCGGGTGCTGGAGAACCGGGGAATCATCGAAATTTCCACTGACGATGTAAATTTGAGCCTCAAAGCGCTTGCGACCCATGTTCGGGGGCTGAACCGCCTGAAGATCCGTCAACCGAATCTCGAGGACCTGTTTCTGGACCTGACCGGCCATTCGCTGCGGACCTGAGTTCGTAGCAGGCGAAACTCGATGCTCAAACGCATAGTTGCCATTTTTCGTGCACGGAATCTCGAATTCGTTCGCGACAAAAGCTCCCTGAGCTGGAACCTTATTTTGCCGGTCGCATTGATGTTCGGCTTGTCGTTTATTTTTGGCGATGGATCGCGCCCGGAGTACACGGTGGGCGTCGTGCAATCGGCCGAGGAAATCGATCGTTCGGCGCATCCTTTCCTGAGCACGGACTACGTACGCTTTGTAGCCGTCGGCGACCCACGGGATGCATTGCTGAAAGTCGCCCGTCATCAACTCGACCTCCTCGTGGAATTACAACCGCCGGTGCGCTATTGGATCAACCCGGAATCATCCAAAGGGTATTTCGTCGAGTTCGCCTTGCTGCAATCGACAGCGGGCAATGTTCCGCAGAAAGAAACGGTGACAGGCGACGCCGTAAGCTACATCGACTGGGTATTGCCCGGCATCCTCGGCATGAACATGATGTTCAGTTGCCTTTTTGGAGTCGGCTATGTTGTAGTCCGGTATCGAAAAAATGGCTTCCTGAAGCGACTCCGTGCAACGCCCCTTCGTGCCTTTGAATTCATAGTGGCCCAGGTGGCCTCCAGGCTCATCCTGATTATGCTGATTACCACATTCGTGTATGCCGGCACGAGCTACTTCCTCGAGACACGAATGGAAGGCAGTCATGTCTTGCTGTTTATCGTGGCGATGCTCGGTGCAATCTGCCTGATCTCCATGGGGCTTATGGTTGCCGCACGCGTTACCAGTGAGGAGCTTGCGGGCGGGCTTCTCAACCTCGTCACCTGGCCGATGATGCTGCTGTCAGGCGTCTGGTTCTCACTGGAAGGCACCGATGAATGGGTCCGGTGGGCCGCCAACGCGTTCCCTTTGACGCATGTTCTGGCCGCGGCACGCGCCATCATGCTGGATGGCGCCGGTTTGGCTGTTGTGCTCCCGGATTTGCTAATTCTCGTAGTCATGAGTACCGTATTCCTCTCTGTCGGTGCAGCAATTTTTCGCTGGCGCCCTCGCTGAGATTCCACAACTTTGGCGTACCCTGACCTGCTCGACATCGGTGCCAATCTGACACATGATTCCTTTGACGCGGATCGTGATGCGGTCATCGAGCGAGCCCGTGAGCACGGCGTGCGACGGATGATCGTCACCGGCAGCAGCGAGCAAGGCAGTATCGATGCCGCTGACCTGGCTGAAGCACACCCAGGCAGCCTCTATGCCACGGCCGGAGTTCACCCGCATCATGCCAGCGACTACGGAGTCGCGGTTGGCCAGACACTGCGTAAACTTGCGTCGCTCCCGGTTGTTGTTGCAATCGGCGAATGCGGACTCGACTACTTTCGCGATTTTTCGCCACGACAGGCGCAGCGAGATGCCTTTCAGGCTCAACTCGAACTTGCAGCAGAGTGCAAGCTCCCGGTATTCCTTCACCAGCGGGATGCACACGAGGAATTCGTCGAAATTTTGCAGCCCATGCGCGACCGCCTCCAGGGCGGAGTTGCACATTGCTTCACAGGTAACGAAGCCGAATTGAGATGCTATCTGGACATGGATCTCTATATCGGTATTACAGGCTGGATCAGCGATGAGCGTCGGGGAAGCCACCTGAAATCCCTGGTAGCAACAATCCCCGAGGACCGACTCATGCTGGAAACCGACTCGCCCTACCTGCTGCCACGCAGCCTGCAACCGCGGCCTCGAACACGGCGCAACGAACCGATGTTCCTGCGCGAAGTATTGAAGGTCGTTGCGGACTCCAGGGGACAGCCGGAGCAGCTTGTGGCAGCCCGCTCTACAGCGAACGCTGAACGCTTTTTTTTATCGACCCGATGCCGGCGCCAGACAATTGAAGATGGGAATCGACTCGGACTTTAGAAGGGTACCGGAGACAACATGACAATTTTTCTGATAGCCATCGCCGTTGTGCTGACGGTGTCATTCGTTTGCTCACTTTGCGAGTCTGTCTTGCTGTCAATAAGCCCGGCGCAAACCGAGGCGATGGCGGTGCGGCATCGGCAAGCTGGTCGATTGCTGTCGGGTTTCAAACGGCGTATCGATGTACCCATTGCGGCCATTCTGATTCTGAACACCGCAGCGCATACAGTCGGCGCAGCAGTTGCGGGAGCCTCCTATGTCACGGTTTTCAATGAACAGACGCTATGGATATTTACTATTGTATTCACACTTGCGGTGCTGCTTTTTACCGAGATCATCCCGAAAACGCTCGGCGTATCCTACACGCGGTTGTTGGCGATGCCGGTTGCTTACATTATTCGATTTATGACCATCGCACTCTATCCCCTGGTATATGTGAGTGAACGTATTTCCCGCTCGCTGCGACGCGGCAAGGCAGCGCCGATTACTTCGGTAGAAGAGATTCGGCTTTTAGCAGCGCTGGGCCGTAACGAGGGAGCGGTGGGGCCTCGCACTGCCGACATGATCGTCGGTGCAACCCACTTGCGGCAAATGACTGCCGGTGACGTGATGCTGCCGCGGCAACGGATCGTGTATTTGTCCGCAGAAATGACCCTGGCGGAACTGCGCGAGACCGTTCGCGAAAGCGGTTACAGCCGCTTTCCATTTCTCCCTGAGAAGGATATCGACAATTTTTCCGGCATCGTGGTCGTCAAGGACCTGCTCCACTGGATGCACGACCATCCTGGGGAACCGGTGCTCTGGTCGGAACTCGTTCGCGAACCGATCGTCGTCCCGGAAGGCATGCCGCTGACCTCGCTGATGCGTACGTTCCAGGATGCGAGAATGCATCTGGCGATCGTGGTCGATGAATATGGCGGCGTCGAGGGAATTGTGACTCTTGAGGATATTGTGGAAGAAGTGGTCGGCGAGATACTCGATGAAAGCGACGAGCCTGTCGACGAGACCTGGCCGCAAAGCGATGGCTCCCTGCATGTACACGCTTCTGTCGAATTGCGCAAAATCTGTGCGCGCCTCGGACTGCCCTGGGAGCCCGAGGACGAGGTGGCAACGGTCGGGGGATTGATCACGGAAATGCTCGGCAGACTCCCGGTGCGTGGCGATAGCGTGGAATGGAACGGCTGTCGCCTGGAAGTTCTGGCCGCGGGCACGCGCCGACCGGAACTGATGTCGATAAGGCGCCTGTCTGTGGCAGAGGCCTGGGACGCTGACTAGGGACGTTGACCAGGGACGTTGGCCAGGGACGTTGGCCAGGGACGCCGAGCAGGACGCCGCTGACCAGCCAGTCGCGGCGGCGGCCATGCGAGGGCCTGCCTGCCAGACCTAGCGATGCCGGTAGCGCATCAGGCGGGCGCCGCCGCCGCCGGCGCGGCGGCGAACCAGGTCCCAGTGCGGCTTGAAAGCTTCGACCTTCATTTTTGCTGTTGCCTTGTCTGGTTCCGCAAATTCCTCCACAAGCTGATCGAGTGATGCGACCATGCCCGGGGTGCCCTTGGTGAAGTTGGCACCGTCGAGAAACAGGATGCGGCCGGACACGGGAACTTGTCGCACAATCTGGCGGACGGCCGCGATGCGATCGTAAAGCGCGGGTTGAGGATTGCCGAAAGTAAAGCGGCGCTCTTCGCTGATTACCGTCCAATCCTGCATCTTGTCGCTGCCAAACACGGTGCCTTGTACGTTCTTGACATCGATGATCAGCAAACCATTCGGGGTCAGCAAAAGATGATCGATCTGGATCTCACCCTCATCGGCATTGGGTACCACCAGGTTTTCGATACGCTCAAAGGCGATGACGGCGAATACGCTGGCCAACGTTCGTTTGCGTCGGCGGCGGTATCGGTACCACAGGAGCAGCACCAGCAGCAGCAACACCACAAGCAGCAGCGGCGCGACGTAGATGGCAGGAATTTCAGCAGGCAGGTATTGACTCATCGTGCTTGCAGGTCACGGGAATGCCGGTTGCGGAGGGTCATTTATCGCCTGCCCCGCCGGTGTCGTCAAGGCATCGATGTGCCGCCATTGCCGCCTGCATGGCTGGCAGGCTCGCCTCTATCTGCCTGAAACGGCGCGGTCGAGCGAGCATTTCCCTGAGCGCATCAGGCAGCGGCACAGTGGCGTCGATAACAGGCTCGACAATTTGCTCGAATTTCGCGGGATGTGCGGTTGCAACGACAATCCAGTCGGTTGCGCGACGCTCACTTATCTCCAGCGTGCGGTACACGTGCATGGCGGTTGCGGTGTGCGGACAAATGGCAACCTTGTACTGCTTGTGACAGCGTCGTATTTCAGTCGTAATTTCGTCATCGGAGACCGGGAAAGCGCGGACGCGTTCTGCAATCTGTGCCCGCTCGCCAAACATCCGCCTAATGCGCTCCATGTTGCTCGGATTCCCCACATCCATGGCCGACGCCAGCGTTTGCTTGCTGGCTTTTGGAAGCCACTCCGCGCCCGCAAGGTAGTCGGGTATCAGTCGATTAGCATTGGTCGCGAATAACACATCACCGATGGGCAGGCCCATGCTTTTTGCGAGCAGGCAGGCCAGTCCGTTACCGAGATTGCCGGTCGGCACAATGAAGCCCGGGCTATGACCTTGCCTGACGAAATGCGACAGACTGGCCCAGGCATAATAGGTACATTGCGGCAGCAGGCGACCGAGGTTTATGCTGTTCGCCGAACTGAAACGATAGCGCTTGTTCAGCTCAGGATCCTCAAGCGCCTTCTTCACCAGTGCCTGGCAATCGTCGAACGTGCCGTTAACAGCAAGCGATAATACGTTGTCGCTCCAGCAGGTCAGTTGATGCGCCTGGCGCTCGGATACGCCGCCTTCCGCATACAGAACAACCACTCGCATGCCCGGCCGGCCGTCGATGGCCGCGGCAACCGCACCGCCGGTATCCCCGGAGGTTGCAACCAGGATCGTCAGCGGATTGTCAACGTGACCCTCGAGGCGTCCGAGGCAGGCCGCGAGGAATCGGGCCCCTACGTCCTTGAACGCAGCCGTCGGCCCGTGAAACAGTTCAAGCAGTTGCAGATCGCCATCGACGGCAGGCAGCGATCGCAATGGAATCGGAAACGAAAATGTTTCGGCGAGAATTGCGTCAATATCAGCCTGCAGGCGGGATCCCTTGAAAAACGGTTCCAGCAGGATTCGCGCAACTTCGCCAATGCTGTCAGTGCCTTGAAAATCGTGCGGGGTGAATTGCGGCAGCGTGTCCGGTATATAAAGCCCACCGTCAGGAGCGATGCCGCTGACAATCGCCCGGTCGAGCGACACGGAGGCACCCATTCGTGTGCTGATAAACTTCAACTTGTCCCTTCGATAGTCGCGCCGGGCGAAGCCATCGGACTGATCCACGACTCGCAATCTATGCCATGCGATCGACAGGCTTGCTCCATCACTGCCGCTACGCGGGCGGCCCGATTGGCGTTGCAGAGTGCGAAAATGGACGGTCCGCTTCCTGACAGCGAACAACCAAGAGCGTCGGCTTTGAGGGCTGCTTCCTTGACTGCCGAAAAACAGGCAACGCTTGCTGCGCGTTGCGGTTCAATGATGACGTCATGCAGGGATTTTCTCAGCAACGGCTCATTTTGTTGTTCACAGGCGGCTATGAAGGCGGCAAGGAAGCCCTGCTGAGTCAGCCATTGGCTCATCGAGTACTCGCGAGCAAGGGCACGACGCGAGCTTGCCGTGTCGATCTGCAGATGTGGATGGATCAGCACACTGACTACATCCGGGAACGTGGTCAGACGTACGCAGTCGGGCAAAAGTGCACCCGGACACAACACAAGTCCACCCAGGAGGCTCGGTGCGACATTGTCCGCATGCGTGCTGCCGCTCGCAAATGCCTCACCCTCGACGGCATACGGAATCAGGGCCGCCGTGTCCAGTGGCGCGTCGAGAAGCGCGTTGGCAGCGACGGTTGCGGCAACTGCAGAAGCGGCGGAGCTGCCCATTCCCGATTGCAAAGGAATACCTTTGCGAACGACCAGCTCAAGCCCGCCCGTGGCACCAACCGCGGTCCACAATGCGGCGGCGGCTATCGAGGCGGTGTTCGCCGCAGCGTCTGTCGAAAGGTAAGGGTGCGCTTCGCCATCAAGGCCTAACACTTTGGCGATGGTAATGCCCTCGTTCGCTGTGCGACGAGCCGATACCCGGTCGCCTACATTGCTGAGTGCAAGCCCCAGCATGTCGAAACCGACGCCGACGTTGCCGATCGAAGCCGGCGCAAATGCCGTCACGGTGCGTGCGACAGTCATACCCGGATGTCGGTGCCGAGATAGGTGGCGAGCCGCAGAAGATCGGCGAACACGCCGCCGGCAGTCACTGCCGGACCGGCACCCGGGCCTTGCACGACCAATGGGTTTGTTGCGTAGCGATCGGTGACGAACTGCACAATATTATCGGTCAGGTTGATGTTGGCAAATGAATTGGACGCATCCACTGCTTCGAGACCGACGGACGCACTGCCGTCGGCAGTGAGCCGGGCCAGGTAACGCAATCGGCCGTTACGCGATTGCGCTTCGCGTACCAGGCTGTCCATCAGTCCGTCATACTCCGGCAATCGGTCCAGAAACTCAGGCAACGCAACCTCACGCAACGCTTCGGGAACCAGGTTCTGCACCGGGAATTCGCCAATGTCGAGCGAAAGCCCCATTTCGCGGGCCAGTATAGTCAACTTGCGGGCAACATCCATGCCCGACAGATCGTCTCGGGGATCGGGTTCAGTATAGCCACTGTCCTTGGCCGCACGAACGATTTTCGAAAACGGCAGCGAACCGTCGAAGACGTTGAAAAGGTAGGCAAGGGTTCCTGAGAAAATTCCTTGAACTGAATGCACACGATCCCCGGTATCTATGAGATCTCGGATGGTACGAATGATCGGTAGCGCGGCACCAACTGTCGTTTCATAGAAGCAATGCGCGTTGCCGCTGCGGGCGATCTCACGAATCTCTGTGTAGTACGACGCCTCGTCACTGAATGCTTTCTTGTTGGGCGTTATGACATGAATACCACGCCGCAGCCATCCGGCGTATCGCTGTGCAACCTCCCGGCTTGCTGTGCAATCGACAATCGCCGCATGTGGCAAGTGATCCGCGTTGATATGACTTTCAAAGCGCTCAAAGTCCATTGTGACGGACGACTGCTCCATAACCGCTCGCCAGTCGCCGAGCTCGATTCGACGATCGCCAAGCAGCATCGCTTTGGAGCGTGCAATGGCCCGGATACGCAGGTCCAGATTGAATTCGTCCCGCAATCGGTCGCCCTGGCGGTGCAATTGTTCCAGCAGTGTGGCACCGACAGTTCCCGGACCGATCAGTCCGATAGATACGGTCTTCGCGGAAAGGTAGAACCCCGAATGCACGGCACGCAACGCCCTCGTCGCATCCGCGGTGTTGACCACGGCTGAAATGTTGCGTTCGGATGAGCCCTGGGCGATGGCGCGAATATTGATCCCGGCCCGCCCGAGCGTCCCGAAGAAATTGGCGGCGATGCCGGGAGTACCTGCCATGCCGTCACCGACGACGGCGATAATGCTTTGTGCGCGAGTGACGTCGATCTTCTGGATCTGCCTGTTCCCCAGTTCATCCGCAAACGCGTCGCTGACTACCTGGTGAGCGAGCTCGGCGCGGTTGTCCGGTACGGCTACGCAAATCGAATGCTCGGAGCTGGCCTGTGATATCAGCGTGACCGAGACATCGGCATTTTTCAGCGCTGCGAAAAGCCTGTCGGCGGTTCCAGGAACGCCAATCATGCCCGATCCCTCGAGATTGATAAGTGCCATACCGGCAATTGCCGTTATGCCTTTTATGCGCTCGGCGGAACCGGCTTTCGAACGAATGTGACTGCCCGGCAGGTCCGGCGCGAATGTATTGCGAATATAGACGGGGATATCGTTCTCGACCGCGGGACCCAGCGTCTGTGGATGTATGACCTTCGCACCGAAGTAGGCCAGCTCCATCGCCTCGTTGTAAGAAAGGCTGTCAATGACTCTCGCTTCCGGCACGCGATTGGGGTCGGCACTCATCACGCCGTCCACGTCCGTCCAGATGATCAGCTCGTCGGCTCCCGCGAGCGCGGCAACGATCGACGCCGAAAAGTCGCTGCCATTGCGCCCCAGCGTGGTCTGCAAGCCCTCTTCATCCGAGGCAATGAAGCCCGTGATGACGGTGATACCCCTGAAATCGGCCGGGACGACTCTCGACCAGTTGCTGCGTGCGGTATCCCATTGGACGGACGGACCGAGTTCGCGCTGGCGCACGGTAATGAACTTGCGAGCATCCAGCCAGGTACCGGCACGCTCGCTACCGAGGTACTGCGCGAGATGTGCAGCCAGCAATCGGGCGGACCAGATTTCGCCATATCCGGCAATGATGTCCTGACTGCGCTGCGCGGCAGCTCCGCCCTGCTCTGCAGTTCGTAACAACGTCTCAATTGTTGCCGCGTCGGCCTCCCAGTCTGCGAGCAACCGGTTGAGGTTGTCTCCCGCTACCAGTTGGCTCGACACCTTCGAGTAGCGCGCCCCTATCCGCTGCAAATCGCTCGAGTGCGGATTTTCCACTGCACGTAATCGGAACAGGTCATCGGTCATACCGGCCATGGCCGATACCACGACGCCTATTCGAGGCTCTGTTCGCTCGGAGAGGATCCGCGCTACGCGTTCGAAACAGGAAGCATCCGCGAGGCTGCTGCCGCCGAATTTATATATTTTCCATCGAGTATCTGACACGATTTTCGCGCTCTGCCCGGAATGCAAAGCGGCCAATGATAGCCGCACCGAGGGACGGCGTCGCCAGTTTTAGTTGTAATCAATTGCGCCGCAGGACGCGGGTTCGTTCGCCGAGATTGGTGGGGCGTGTAGGATTTGAACCTACGACCAGTCGGTTAAAAGCCGAA
>CAYVLL010000030.1:0-17616 GCA_964452235.1 uncultured Woeseiaceae bacterium | reverse complement strand
CCCGCGAAGTCGAACAACGACGCCCGCCTGCGATCGATCGCGTGCAGTTCGACATCGACCTGCCCGGAATGGACCGTATTGACGGTGCCGAGCAGATGCGTCAGGTGCAGTCGTGCCGCGCCTTCGGTCGCATCGATATGCAGCGTCTCGCCAGTCGAGGACGAAGCAACGCCACGCACGGAAATTCGTTGCCCGACAGAGATGTCGTCGATGTCGACGCTCATGCCGGAAATGCCGCGCTTCGTGACCTTGGTGTCCGGTCCGATGCTTACGATGACATCGTCATGGAAAAACGCCGCGGCGTCCGCGGGAATAAACGTGGCACCGCGGACCACCAGCTCATTGCCATTGCGTGCGATGACGTTCCCGAGCACTGCATCTGCCTCCGCACCGGGCACACTGCTGCCGGCAAGCACCACGTTGGCTGTGAACTCGCGATTGGCGACTTCCAGCTGGCCTTGTGCCACTGTCATCGTACCGGGACCGGCTGCTTCGAGCGCTCGCAAGCCATCGACGCCGAGCACGCTGTCGCCGTCTACCTCGAATTCCGTATCGTCGGTGATGTTTACCGTGACCCGGCCGAAGTCGCCTTCGCGGTCGTAGAACGGTCGCAGCGCAATCGTGTAGGTCATGTCCGCTTCACTTGCATCGATGAAAGCGCCGCGCAGGCGGATCTCCTTGGTATCGACCGGGTCGATTTCCGCGACAATGAACGGTTCTGCCCATGCCAGCGCCGGTGTCGGCGCGATATCGACGCGATGCGATGCCGCCAGATCGAAATCGACCGTCAGCAGCGATGGGCGTCCGCGCGTTATGACCAGCTGCTCGCGGTCAGACAGTTCGATACGGAACTCGGCCCGGCCAAGTGCTTCGCCATCGGCGTCCACGACGGTAGCTCCCTTCGCCTCACCCGCGGCCTCGACAAACACTTCGGCTGCGCTGTAATCCAGCGTGACAGTACCGGCAACGTAGACGCCCGGAGGCACGAGCGAAGCGGTGACGAGTTCCGTGAGATCGACGTAGCTCGCGAAGTCGAGACGTGTGCTCGCCGGCAGTACTTCCACGAGCACGCCGGAGGCCTTCTCGAGCGTCATCGATACGACGTCGACCGTGTAACTGAGGAAATCGCCATCGGCATCCGTCATGCCGAGCAGCACGGTGCCGCACTCGGACACGGTGGACGGATCGGCCGGGACGCAGGCGGCGGCAATCGGTGAATCCGCCGCACTATCGTCGTTGCTGCCGCTGCCGCAAGCCGTAAGTAGTAACAGCAGCAACAGAATTCCTGCCAGATTTTGTAGCGCGTTTGCCGCGCTGCCACCTGGCAGCCGGTTATTGGATAGCCTCATGATCGTCTCCCTGATCCACGTAGTGATGACAGCCTTTTCAACGTGGCAGTGGCGGTTTGGTTGACCCGATCGACCCGCGGGGCGGGAAAACGAGCGTCGAAGAGACCTACAAAGCACAAAAATACAGAGGCTTATCTTGTTTTCCTCGGGTGACGTGTCAGAATGCAGGCATAACAAGGGGAGGAGTTTGGCGCCGGGACAACTGTGCGGTAGTGCTCAGGTCCGGCTGTGCCGTCCCGTTAAACTTCGTTCATTGCCAGGCAAAAACAATTCAGGCGACTGAATGTCCGCAACAACCGGCAGCAAAGTAACGGGCCCGGTGCCCGTCCGCCGTCGTCGACCGCGCGCCGGCGAGCGCAATCGTGGTGCAGTGGATGCACTGCAGACGAAGATTGCCGTCAATGTGCAGAACCTCGATCCCACTCGTTACCAGGACCAGCTGCGCGACAACATCAGTGAGTTGCCCGACGCGACTGGCTGCGACGCGGCGTTCCTCGCGCTGCTCCATGGCGATGGATCCGGCATCGAAGCGATTCTGTCGTCCGCTTCCGTTTTCTCCGCCTGCAACCCGAACGCGCTGGCAGGCGATCTTCTTGAGCATTGGCCGTGGCTTTCTCACCGCCTCGGTCACTTGCGGGTCGTCGAACTCGCGGATACCGATAACGGTCCGCCGGGCGCGAGTTCGGAACTCGCACGGCTGTCGGAACTCGGCATCGGCTCCTGCCTCATCATAGGTTTCGCGGTGCGCGGCGAGCTGGCGGGCTTCCTGGCGTTGGCCAACGAACGTCCGGTCGATGGCTGGGATGCAAATTTGCACTTGTTGATGAAGCTGATCGGCGCGTCGCTGGCCTCTGGGCTCGAACGCATGCGCGTATCGCAATTGCTCGAAGACCTGGAGGAACGCAACCGGCTGATCAACATGACCGCGAACGACGGCATCTGGGACTTTGACGGCCAGACCAAGCGCATCGAACTGTCCCGCCGCTGGAAGCGGATGCTTGGCTACGACGAAGACCAGGAAGATTTCCTGCCGGACTGGTACCGACTGGTGCATCCCGATGACATGGCTCGCGTGCAGATGAAAATGCGCGAACACCTGGAGGGCAAAACGCCATTCTTCGAAAGCGTACATCGCATGAAGCACCAGAATGGTGAGTGGCGCTGGATGGCAAGTCGCGCCAAGGCGCGGCAGGACCAGAAGGGTCGCCTGATCCGCTTGCTCGGCGCCGAGGTTGACATCACCGAGCGCAAACTTTACGAAGAGGCGCTGTTTCGTGAAAAAGAAAGCGCACAGATAACGCTACGCTCGATCGGTGACGGGGTCATTACCACCGACGCCAATTGCAATGTTGAATACATCAATCCGGTGGCCGAGGAACTGACCGGCTGGAAGGTTGACGATGCCAGCGGCCGCACCGTCGACGAAATTTTCCGCGGTTTTCACGAAGAAACCTGCGAACCGCTCGAGAACCCGCTGTCGGTGTCCATTCGCCGCAATCGTTCCATCAAGTCGGTTCGGCCGACCCTGCTGATCCGGCGCGACGGCAACGAGTTGTACATTGAGAGCAACGCGTCACCGATCCGCGACGGCAAGGGCGACGTGACCGGCGGCGTGCTGGTATTCCACGACGTCAGCGAGTCGCGCGAACTTAACCGGCGGCTGAGCTACCACGCGAGCCACGATATCCTCACGGGTCTCGTCAATCGACGCGAGTTCGAGAATCGGCTGGAGCGTGCGCTGAAGAGCGCAAAAGCCAGGGAAACTTCTTACGCGCTCTGCTATCTCGATCTCGATCAGTTCAAGATCGTCAACGATTCCTGCGGCCACAGCGCAGGGGACGCGCTGCTCGGGCAACTCGGGGCACTGTTGAAGTCGAAAATTCGCTGGCGCGATACATTGGCCCGCCTGGGCGGCGACGAATTCGGCGTACTGCTCGAGAGCTGCAGCCTGGACGAGGCGATGCAAACGGCTGAAGTGCTGCGTGCCGCGATAAGCGAGTTCAAGTTCATGTGGGACGACCGCAGCTTCAGGCTCGGCGCCAGCATCGGCGTGGTGCCGATCACCGCCGATAACGAAGACGTGGCCGCACTCCTCAGCGCCGCAGACAGCGCCTGTGCGGCGGCGAAAGAAGCCGGGCGAAACCGCATCCACAGCTTCCTGGAGAACGACATAGACCTGATGCGCCGCCGCCGCGAAATGCAGTGGGCCGCGCGCATCAACAATGCGCTGGAAGAAGACCGGTTCGAGCTGTTCCGGCAGACCATACAGCCATTGCAGGAAGTCGAAGAAGGTGCGCATTACGAATTGCTGCTGCGCATGCGTGACGAGGCGGGCGGCATTATCGCACCTGGCCTGTTCATCGAAGCGGCAGAACGCTATGGCATCACGCCGAGCATCGACCGCTGGGTTATTCGCAACGCGTTTCGCTGGCTGGTTTCCGAAGCAGACGAGCGCGAGCGATTGTCTCTTTGCTCAATCAACCTGTCCGGCCAGAGCCTGGGCGATGAGAAATTCCTGCCGTTTGTCATCGACCAGTTCCAGATGAGCGGACTGGATGCATCGCGCATTTGCTTCGAGATCACGGAGACAGCCGCGATCGCAAGCTATTCCCAGGCCAACCGTTTTATTAATGCGTTGAAAGAACTCGGCTGCAAGTTCGCACTGGACGATTTCGGCACAGGCCTGTCGTCATTCGGCTACCTGAAGCACTTCCCGGTCGATTTCCTCAAGATCGACGGCAGTTTCGTGAAAGAAATACTGCACGATCCGATCGACCGCGAGATGGTGCGCTCAATTAATGAGATCGGGCACCTGACCGGCAAACGCACCATTGCCGAGTTCGCCGAGAACGAGGAAATCATCACCATGCTGCGCGGCATGGGTGTGGATTACGCACAGGGTTACGGAGTCGCGGAGCCGAAGCGCGTGACGCGCGGTGACCTGTGCGCATTGACGAAATCGTAGGAGCGCGCAATTCGCGCGAATGCGCAATCGACGATACCGCATCCCGTTCGCGCGCAAGGCGCGCTCCAACATGGCTTGATTGGCCCTGGCCAATCCGCCCGGCTTCAGCCGGACCTGAAACGCATCGACAAATCGACGGCGTCGATATTCTTCGTCAGCGCGCCAACGGATATGAAATCCACGCCAGTCTCCGCGATACGCCGCAAGGTATCGAGCGAAATGCCACCCGATGCCTCGAGCTCGGCTGGCGGCTTGCCTTCATCACGGTTAACTTGCACCGCGAGGCGCATTTCCTCCACGGTAAAATTATCGAGCAGCAAGCGTTCTGCGCGGGCCCGCAACGCTTCGCGAAGTCCCGACAGGTTCTCCACCTCAATCTCGACCGGCCGATCCGGATACAGCGCACGCGATTGCGCAATCGCGGGACCGATGCCCCCGGCGCTTTCGATGTGGTTTTCCTTGATCAGGACCGCATCGAACAAGCCGACGCGGTGATTTTTTCCGCCACCGCAGCGGACGGCGTATTTCTGAGCTAGGCGCAATCCCGGAACGGTCTTCCGTGTATCGAGAATGCGCACACCCGTCCCCGCTATCGCATTGACGTAGCAGGCCGTGACGGTCGCCGTCGCGGACAGGGTCTGCATGAAGTTCAGCGCCGTACGTTCGCCGCTGAGAAGCGAGCGCGCCGGCCCGCAGAGCTCGCAGACAGTTTCCCCGGCAGCAAGTGTCTCGCCGTCCGCCGCGTACCATTCAATGCGCACGCGGGAATCCAGTTGGCGAAAAACTTCGTCGACCCAGGGTTTGCCTGCCAGCGTCATGGCTTCACGGGTTATGACTGTCGCCGTGGCCCGGGTCGCCGGCGCGATCAGTTCTGCGGTCAGGTCGCCGCTGCCAAGGTCTTCCGCCAGCGCATCGCTGACGTTCCTGGCAATGGCGGCCTTCAGATCCGGCGATCGGCTACATGAAGAATCCGTGTCCGGCACCGACCATGCTCATGATCATCGGGATCGACAACATCGTATTGGTGCGCGATGCAAGCAATGCGACACGCTTGCCCTTGGCAATTTCTTCGGGACTCGCTTCGACCAGTCCGAGCACCTTTTTCTGGTTCGGCCAGATGAGCACCCATACATTGAACAACATGATCGTGCCGAGCCACGCACCGATGCCAATGGTCAGCGCGTAGGGATTCACGCTGTCGCCCAGCATGCCGAGTGCGAAGGCATCGGCGAATTGGCCGCGATGCATCAGGAACAACGCACCGGTCACCCAGGTGGCGACGGCTGCCCAGCGGAACCAGAGCAGGGCACGGGGTGCCACGTACTTGCTGATGCCGGCGCCGCCCGGACCACCTTCGTCGCTGGCGGCGGCCCCCAATGCCGGCACCTGGACAAAGTTGAAGTAGTAAAGCAAACCGATCCAGGTAATGCCTGACAGAACATGCAGCCAGATAACGATGGAGTTGCCCGGCATAGAGCCGACGATGTGGTTACCCATCGTCACTACCACCAGGACGATCGCCAGCACGAAGCCGGTGATGATGGTTCCGACAATTGAATTCAGAGGGTTCATAGCTTGTTCTCCCAGGCTTATCAGTGTGTTGTTATTCTGTGAAACTTTTCGACGTCGTTGTTCGGGGAACGTGTCCTGACCCGCGTCAGGTCGAAGCGTGCGCATCAGAAGTGTGCGCATTATAGGGGCAGCAGAACGCAAAATCAGCGAATTGCCGCGAACGTCGCCACAAGCGCGACGGAACAGGCCGCGGAGAGCGGCCGGCCGCATTGGTCGATTTCTGTAAGTAGCTGAATTGTCGGTTATAGTCGGCAATCATCCGAACCGCCCCAGAACATCCGCAAATGAATGACCTGCGCCAGCCACCCGCACGCCCCGGCTTTCCGCAATCGCCGTGCATAGACATCTGCACGCTGGATGAGGCCAATGTCTGCATGGGCTGCATGCGCACGGTGCAGGAAATAATCGACTGGTCGCGCATGAGCGCCGCGCAGCAATGGGCGGTGATCAATGCATTGCCCGAGCGCAAGGACGGAAGCACCAGCGGCAAATGAGCTGCAGAGTCCGCGCTATGCGGTCGTATGGCCCACGTGGATTGTGCCGGTTGAGGACACGCGTACAATGAAGCGTTTTCAAGCAACGGATTCCGGGGTGCGGGATGCAGGTTATGTGGGTGCTGGCGCTAGCGCTGGCATTGTCGGGCTGTACCGGTATGCTGCTCGGCGGCGGCAATTCGTCGAGTGGTCCTGCGGCCGGTTCCGGGGCGCCCAGGGGCGGCGCTGCCAGCACCCCGGCGCAGCTTGCAAGTGATAACGCCATAACAGCAGCGGTGCGTAACCGGCTGATTGGCGATGGGACAGTCGGCCGCTATGATCTCCGGGTTCAGACGGTTAACCGCCGCGTGACTCTTTCCGGTACTGTCGACAGCTACGCTGCCCGAGACCAGGCTGTGCAACTCACGCACACGGTGGACGGAGTAACGTCGGTGGACAACCAGATCCGCGTCGATACGCGGCGGGACACGTATTGAGCATTGCGCAACGATACGGCAGGATATTCAGATATTTTCAAGCAGGTGACCTGAAGTGGAAGTAAACGAACGAATTGAACAACAACTGCGGGAAAACAAGGTGATCCTTTATATGAAGGGCACGCCGGATTTTCCGCAATGCGGCTTTTCCGGGCAAACAGTTGGCGCGCTGAAATCAATCGGCAAGCCGTTTGCCTTTGTGAACATTTTTGAGGATCCCGAGATTCGCGAAGGGCTGAAGAAGTACTCGAACTGGCCGACTTTTCCCCAGCTCTATGTCAACGGCGAACTGGTCGGCGGTTGTGACATCGTGGTGGAAATGTACCAGTCCGGCGAACTGCAGGATTTGCTGGCCGACGAGGTCGACTGACGCTTCTGGCAAGAAATACGCCGGAATTAGCCCACGAATCGAACTGGCAACCGGACTGGCAATCAGTCTGGCATTCAGCCCAGGTGGCCTGACCGCCGCGCCGCCGCTTCCGCCGCGTCGATATCGATCGCCTCATCGTCGATTTGCTCTTCGGCAGCATCGCCGTGTGCAATGGCGGGTTGTCGGCGGCACGCGGCTTCGTATGTCGGGCGGAAGCGATTGACGATGTCACAGAAGACATCCGCTGTAATCTCGGCGTCATACGCCGCGGAGTGCGCCGAACTCTCGTCCCACGTTAGACCTGCGGCCTGCACGGCACGGGCCAGGACAGTCTGACCGAACGCGACGCCGCAAAGGGTGGCAGTATCGAAACTGCTGAATGGATGAAACGGATTGCGTTTCATGTCGTTGCGCACGATGGCTTCATTCAGGAACGCGAGATCGAACGAAGCATTGTGCCCGACCAGTATCGCTCGCGAGCAGGAGGCATCGCGTACCGCCCGCCGCACTTCTCGAAACACGCGCTGTAATGCATCGCGCTCGTCGATCGCCGGACGCAACGGATGAAAGGGGTCGATGCCGTTCACGGCAAGCGATGCCGCCTCCATGTTGGCGCCTTCGAAGGGTTTCACGTGGTAGCGCACGGTTTGAGCCCGTGCCAACGTGCCGTCGGCGTGTGCTTCAAGCAGAACAGCGGCAATTTCGAGCAGTGCGTCCGTTTTCGAATTGAAGCCGCCGGTTTCAACGTCCACGACGACCGGCAGAAAGCCGCGAAAGCGTTGTGCAATCGAATTAGGGTTTGTCACCGGCGAACCATAGCAGATTAGCGACTGAATCGGTTGCAAGAGAGACTCTGCAAAAGTCGTTAGGCACTTGCTGTAGGAGCCCGCATCGCGGGCGATCAGGCGACGATCGCCCGCGATGCGGGCTCCTACAGACGGACGATCAGGCTTGCGCAGGAGTTCCCTGGCCCTGATTCAGTCCGGAAGCTCCAACACGTTCTTGTCGAGAATAAGATCGAGCGTGAAACGCACTCCGAAGCCGGTAATGTCTGTCGGAATGTGAGCGAGCCCGCCTTTGCGTTGCATGGCGCTCAGGTCCACGTGAACCCAGGGGATTCCCTCGCTTACGAATTCGTTCAGGAAAGTCGCGGCCAGTATGTGATCGCCGCCGGCGTCCGGGGTACATTGCCGCAGATCGGCAGTCTCACTGTCGAGTTCGCTCAGGAATTCCTTGCCGATCGGGAATGGCCAGACACGCTCGCCGCTGTCGCGGCCGGATTTCTTCAAGATCGGATGCAAATCGGGCCGATTGGTAAATACTCCGCAATAATAGCGTGTGACCGCATTGATACAGGCGCCCGTGAGTGTTGCGTAGTCGATGATCATGCCGGGATTGTCGCGGCAGGCGAGTACGAGAGTATCGGCCAGTACGAGGCGACCTTCGGCGTCCGTATGAATCGTTTGAATAGTCTTGCCGTTCGCCGCCTCGATAACATCCTGTGACTTGTACGCCGTCGGGCCTATGCGGTTTTCGGTGATCGCCATCCAGCAATCCACGGCGATCGGCAATTCGAGTTCGCTGATGGTCAAAAAGGTGCCCAGGGCAACGGCACTGCCGCCCATGTCGATGTGCATGTCCACCATGGAGGAGAATGGTTTGAGATTGGTGCCGCCCGTGTCGAAGATGATGCCTTTACCGACGAGACTCAGTTCCGGATTGCTCTTTTTCTTGTTTGCAGGGCGGTATCGAAGGTGCACGATGGCCGCGCTCTCATCCGCGTTGCCTTGCGCAACGGCCAGGAAGGCGCCGGCGCCGAGCTTTTTGAGTTCCGCGACATCGTATTTCCTGAACTGCCAGCCGTGTGCTTTCGACAACTCGTTCAGCAAGGCGACGTAAGTCTGCGCATCGAGTTTATTCGGCGGCATTGCCGTCAGCCAACGCGCCAGATTATTGCCTTCCGCTTCCGCGCTGGTCCGCCGCAGGTCCAGTTTCTCGTCGAGCCCGATAACGTGAATAGACCTGATTCGCGAGGGACGCGGTTTGGTCTTGAACTCGGCCATCTGAAAAGCGATCGCCAGCGCGGCGGCAGTAACGCGCGCAACTACCGATTCGACGTCCGATTTCGCAAATCCCAGGACCCAGATGCCGAGTGTACCCGCTTTTTCCGGCAGGACCGCGTTGATGAGTTTGCGCGCGAATACAAGTTGCTCGTATGCACCCGAGCCCGCGGGCACCGAACCGATGGCCACCAGCGTTTGCCGCTTGTTGTTGATTCTTGTAAGGGACGCAGGCACGCTGCCGGGCGACCGCCGTCGCATCAATGCCTGAATCCGAGTGCCCTGCGGAATGCGCCGCCACACCGATGCGGGTGGTTTGTCCGGCAGGACAATCAGCAACTGATCGATGGCCGCGAGCGTCTTTGCGGATGGTGATCCGGTAACCTGAGTGACTTTGATGGTATTTTTCTGGAATTTTTCGGACAGCAGACTTCCCATCTCGGCACTAACCTTTGCGGCTCGCATGAGCCATAATGTGCATTACAAAGAAGACGTCGCCGGCCAGCAGGGATGAATCCGCGCGGCGAGCTGACGCGGCAACCGTATCGGGCCATTGCAGCCACGCAATCGTAGCAGGACGCCCGGACGAATTCACGCCGCAAAACTCCGCAAAATTGCTACAGGCGCGGGATGAAGGAATCGTGGACGACTTATGAGCGAATTCAATCGATTTGACGACATAGACCCGACAGAGACCCGTGAGTGGCTCGAGTCGATCGACTCGGTTTTGCAGCAACACGGTCCGCAGCGGGCCCA
This sequence comes from uncultured Woeseiaceae bacterium, assembly GCA_964452235.1. Lineage (GTDB taxonomy): Bacteria > Pseudomonadota > Gammaproteobacteria > Steroidobacterales > Woeseiaceae > IDS-8. Next base: position 7,574 of record CAYVLL010000030.1, on the reverse strand, counting down.
CTACCTGTTGAACCAGGTCATCGATTTCGCTCGGCGTTCCGGCGCGTACCTGCCTTACAGCCCCAATACCGCCTACCTGAATACCATCGCCGCCGGGCGCCAACCCGAATACCCGGGTGACCGCTCGATCGAGAAGCGGCTGGAGGCCTACATACGCTGGAACGCGATGGCCATGGTGGTACAGGCGAATCGCCAGAGTTCCGAATACGGCGGGCACATTTCAAGCTATGCCTCGTCGGCGACCCTGTACGAAGTCGGCTTCAATCACTTTTGGCGTGCGCCGAACGACAAGCAGGGCGGCGACATGATCTTCATACAGGGACATTCATCGCCGGGCATTTACGCGCGCGCTTATCTCGAAGGTCGCCTCAACGAGGAACAGTTGAACCGGTTTCGCAAGGAAGTCGGTGGCGGTGGTTTGTCGTCGTACCCGCATCCCTGGTTGATGCCGGACTTCTGGCAGTTCCCGACGGTGTCGATGGGCCTCGGTCCGATGATGGCAATCTACCAGGCGCGCTTCATGCGCTACCTCGAACATCGCGAGATGATCCCGGCCAGCGATCGCAAGGTCTGGTGTTTTCTCGGTGACGGTGAAATGGACGAGCCCGAATCGATGGGCGCGATCACCATGCCGGTGCGTGAAGGCCTCGACAATCTCGTGTTCGTTGTCAATTGCAATTTGCAGCGGCTGGACGGGCCGGTGCGCGGCAACGGCAAGATCATCCAGGAACTGGAAGCGGCGTTCGGCGGCGCCGGCTGGAATGTCATCAAGGTAATCTGGGGGTCGCGTTGGGATCCGCTACTGGCACTTGACCATCACGGTCTCCTGCGTCGCACGATGGAAGAATGCGTAGATGGCGAATACCAGAACTTCAAGTCGAAGGGCGGCGCCTACGTTCGCGAGCATTTTTTCGGGCGCTACCCGGAGACCAAATCGATGGTTGCAGATATGTCCGACGACGAAATCTGGCGCCTGAATCGTGGCGGACACGATGCGCTCAAAGTGTACTCGGCTTATCGCAGTGCAACTCAGCACAAAGGCCAGCCGACGATTATCCTGGCGAAAACGGTCAAGGGATTTGGCATGGGCGCGGCGGGCGAAGGCCAGAACATCGCTCACCAGCAAAAGAAGCTTGATGTCGAGGCGCTCAAGATGTTTCGCGACCGCTTCAATATTCCGGTGTCCGACCGGGATATCGACGACGTGCCATACTGCAAGCCGGCAGCGGACAGCGATGAGATCGAGTACCTGCAGCAACGTCGCAAGTCGCTCGGCGGCTACCTGCCGCAGCGGCGCAACAACCCGAAACCGCTCAAGGTGCCGCCACTTGAAATTTTCAAGACACAACTCGAAGGTACGGGTGAGCGCGAAGCATCGACCACGATGGTCTTCATCCGGCTTCTCACAGCACTGATTCGCGACAAGAATATCGGTTCGCACGTCGTGCCGATCGTGCCGGACGAAGCGCGCACCTTCGGCATGGAAGGCATGTTCCGCCAGGTCGGCATCTACTCGTCAAAAGGCCAGTTGTATACGCCGCAGGATGCCGAGCAACTGATGTTTTACAAGGAAGACAAGAAAGGCCAGATTCTCGAAGAGGGTATTAACGAGGCCGGCGCTTTTTGTTCGTGGCTGGCATCCGGCACCTCGTACACGAATCACGGCATTCACACGATACCGTTCTACATCTTTTACTCGATGTTCGGCTTCCAGCGTATCGGCGATTTCATCTGGGCCGGCGGCGACCAGCAGGCGCGCGGGTTTTTAATTGGTGGCACCGCCGGTCGCACGACGCTGGCGGGTGAGGGCCTGCAGCACCAGGACGGACACAGCCTGGTACTGTCTTCAACGGTGCCGAATTGCGTGTCTTACGACCCGACATATGCTTACGAACTCGCCGTCATTATCCAGGACGGCATACGCCGCATGATCGGCAACGGTGAGAGTATCTTTTATTACATCACCTGCATGAACGAAAACTACGTGCATCCACCGATGCCAGCCGGCGTCGAGGACGGCATTCTCAAGGGCTTGTACCTGCTGCACGTCGGCGGCAAGGGGCAGGTGCGCGTACAGCTCATGGGTGCCGGCACCATCCTGCGCGAAGTGATTGCGGCGGCCGAGCTGCTGGAAAAGGATTTCAATATTCCGGCCGATATCTGGTCGGTCACGAGCTTCAACCAGTTGCGCCGCGAGGCGCTGGAAGTCGAGCGCTGGAACCAGTTGCATCCGAACGACGCGCCACGCCGCAGCTACCTCGAGTCCTGCCTCGCCAAGCGGGAGGGGCCTTACATTGCCGCGACCGACTACATGAAAATCGTGCCTGACCAGATTCAGCGCTGGGTGCCCGGCCATTTCGTGTCGCTGGGTACGGACGGTTACGGACGCAGCGATGCACGAAAGGCGTTGCGGCATTTCTTCGAAGTGGACAAGCATTACATCGCCGTCGCTGCTTTGAAGGGGCTGGCCGACGATGGCAAGCTGGACCAGAAGACCGTCGGCGAGGCCATTCGAAAGTACGGCATCGATCCGGACAAGCCGGACCCGGTGACCCTGTGACCGGAGCGACTTGAGTGACGGACACCATCGACATCAAGGTACCGGATCTCGGCGACTTTTCCGACGTCGAGGTCATCGAGATCCTGGTCAAGGCCGGCGATCGGGTTGCCAGGGAAGGCGGACTGATTACGCTGGAAACCGACAAAGCGGTGATGGACGTGCCCGCGGAACGTGACGGCGTGATCGCCGAGATCTCGGTGAAGCCGGGAGATCGCGTCTCCAGCGGCGATGTCATCGGCCGCATGGAGGCCGGCACCGGCGACAGCCCTGAAGCAGGCGACGAAAAAGAGCAGGATACGCAAGAGAAAGACGCGCAGCAGGACGATTCAAAGGACGACGAAAAAAAGAAATCCAAAGACACAGGCACGCAGGACGATGCCGGCGACCACGGCTCCGACAAGGAAAACGATCCACAGGAACGCGACAAGGCTGAGAAGCGCGAGGATCGTCCAAAGGTCCCCGCGGACGGGCAGTCTGCCAAACTGCCGGCGGCAAGCAGCGCCATCGATGAAGCGGGATTCGCGCGCGCGCACGCCAGCCCGTCTGTACGCAAGCTGGCGCGTGAACTGGGCGTCGATCTCGCCAGGGTAAAGGGCAGCGGTCCGAAAGCGCGCATACAGCATGGCGACGTCAAGGCGTTCGTCAAGTCCGTGCTGACCGGCACTGCCGCGACAGGAGGAGCGGCGCTGCCCAAGGTGCCAAGCATCGATTTCAGCAAGTTTGGCGAGGTCGAGGTTGAACCCCTGACCCGCATCCAGAAGATTTCCGGGCCACGTTTGCAAGCGAGCTGGATCAACCTGCCGCACGTTACCCAGCACGACCTTGCGGACATCACCGAGCTCGAGGACAAACGCCAGGAACTGAAGGGCGCGGCGAAGGAGCGCGGCATCAGCCTGACGCCGCTGGCATTCGTCATGCGAGCCTGCGTCGCAACATTAAAGGAGTTTCCGCGTGCGAACGCGTCGTTGTCGGACGATGGCGAGAGCCTGGTATTCAAGAAGTACTGCCACCTGGGATTTGCTGCCGATACGCCGAACGGACTGATGGTCCCGGTAATCCGGGACGCGGACAAGAAGGATGTGTATGAACTTGCCAAGGAGCTTGCCGAGCTGTCGCAGGCAGCACGCGACGGCAAATTGAAGGCTCCCCAGCTGCAGGGCGCCAGCTTCACGATTTCCAGTCTCGGCGGAATCGGCGGCACAGCGTTCACCCCGATCGTGAATGCGCCTGAAGTCGCTATTCTCGGCGTGTCGCGTTCGAGCATGCAGCCGGTTTGGGACGGCGCGGAGTTCAAGCCGCGACTTATGCTGCCCTTGTCACTCTCCTACGATCATCGTGTCATCGACGGTGCGTACGCGGTTCGATTCACGACCTTTCTTGCCGAGGCACTTTCCGATGTCGATGCGTTGCTGGCGGCAATTCCCTGATGGCAACCGAACTCAGGATCCCCGATCTTGGCGACTTTTCGGATGTCGAAGTCATCGAAGTGCTCGTCAGCGAGGGCGACGACGTTGCCGTCGAAGACCCGATCATCACCCTGGAGACCGACAAGGCCTCGCTGGACGTGCCGGCATCGCACGCGGGCCGCATTAAATCCCTCAAGGTGTCGGTCGGCGACCGGGTATCCACCGGTGACGTCATGGCGGAGATCGAAAGTGCGGGTGACGACGCGGGTGACGATGCGGACGACCGGTCAGACGACCAGCCTGACGATGAGTCCGACGGCCCACCGGACAACTATCCGGACAGGCAACGTGACGCCAAAGAGTACGACAATCAGCAGCCAGCCGGGCAAGGGGCTGCTCCGCAAGCAGGTGCGAGCGAGAAATCAGCCCCGCCATCCGCATCACGCTCCGACGCGAGTCACAGCGCCGAGCTGGTAGTTATCGGCGCCGGTCCGGGCGGCTATACCGCGGCGTTCCGTGCCGCGGACCTGGGCATGAAAGTCATCCTCGTCGAGCGCTGGCCGACACTGGGCGGCGTGTGCCTCAACGTCGGCTGCATTCCGTCCAAAGCGCTGTTGCATGCGGCGAAGGTCATCGATGAGGCGGCGGCAATGAGCGAACATGGCATTCATTTCGCCAAGCCGCGCATCGATGCAGCAAAACTCGGTGCATGGAAAAGCCAGGTGGTGGGCCGGTTGACCGGCGGCCTGGTGCAACTGGCACGGCAACGCAAAGTATCGATCGTTCAGGGCACTGCGAAATTCCTGTCGTCCAGCCGATTGCAACTGGACAACGGCGACACGATTGAATTCCAGAAATGCATCATCGCAGCAGGCTCGGAACCCGCGCGCCTGCCGGCTGCACCGGACGATTCACGCATTGTCGATTCGACCGGCGCGCTCGAACTCGATCCGCTGCCGAAGCGCATGCTGGTGATCGGCGGCGGTATCATCGGTCTTGAAATGGCTTGCATCTACAGTGCCATGGGCACGCGGGTGAGCGTCGTGGAATTGACCGACAGCCTGATGCCGGGCACCGATCCGGACCTGGTAAGGCCGTTTCGCAAGATAGTCGATCAGCGATATGAAGCCATCATGCTCGGGATCAAGGTGTCGGGATTGCGCGCCACGGTGCCGGGCATAGAAGTCACTTTCGACGGCAAGGACGCACCGGCAAAAGAGCTTTACGATCGCGTGCTGGTCTCTATCGGCCGGCGCGCCAACGGCGATCAGCTCAATGCGGACCGGGCCGGCGTAATGGTCAGCGACCGCGGAATCATCAAGGTCGACAAGCAGATGCGCACGAACGTCCCGAATATTTTCGCAATCGGCGATCTCGCCGGGGGGCCGATGCTGGCGCACAAGGCCAGCCACGAAGGAAAAATCGCCGCCGAAGTTGCAGCGGGACACAAGGTTGCCTTCGACGCGCGCGGTATTCCGTCAGTGGCCTATACCGATCCGGAAATCGCATGGGTCGGCCTGACGGAAACGGACGCAAAGCGCGACGGTGTCGACTACCAGAAGGCGCAGATTCCATGGGCGGCCAGTGCCCGGGCATTGACCCTCGGTCGTCCGGAAGGATTTACCAAACTGCTGTTCGACAAGAAGACCGGCCGCGTGCTGGGTGGTGCAATTGTCGGCGTTGGCGCCGGAGACCTCATCGCCGAGATCGGGCACGCGGTGGAAATGGGTTCGGATGCGACCGATATTGCGTTGACCATTCATCCGCATCCGACTCTCTCGGAAACAGTCATGTTCGCCGCCGAGGCATTCGAGGGCACCATAACCGATCTGTATATGCCCAAAAAAGACAAGCCCAGATAGGCGGACATCAGATCAGGGTGGCGCGTTGTTTCAGTCTTGTTGCAATCACGTGATCGAGACTCAGCTTGCCGGCACCGGTGAAGAACAGCGCCAGCAGCATCACGAAGTAGGTGATCGCCCACTCCATGCCGTTATTTGAGACGACAAAGCTGCCCGTCTCCGTCAGCCACTCATAGTTGCCATGCTCCCGCAACAGATCCCTGGCCCGTTCGAGCCGCTGCATCGCGCCGTCGATGTTCGGTCCGGGAAACGGACTTTGCGGGTCAGCAACGGCTTGCCAGCCATTCGCCATGTGCACCTTGAACGCCGCGACCAGCATGGTGATCATGAGGGGCACGGCGACCCAGCGCGTAGCAAGCCCAAGCAATAGTGCAACTGCGCCCAGCACCTCGGCACCCACCGCAAGCCAGGCCATCAGTGCAGGAAAGGGCAAGCCAAGACCCCACTCCGCATTGCCGAACCAATTGATCACATTGTCCATGCCGCCCAGTTTGTTGGTGCCGGCAACCCAGAAAACCGGGACCAGGTAAAGGCGCAGCGCAAGCGGCCCCAGGAAATCAATCCTCCGGGTGACATTGGCCCAGCCGCGCAGCTTGCTCATCAGTTGGCGCATTGCCAGCTCCGTACTTAAGGATTCTCAGGAGACCGGGCGACGCCTAACAATATTTCCGCCCGCCGCATTTCTTCCATAGCTTGCAGGCCGTGCTCAAGGAAGGCGTCAGGGTCCGGATAGTGAATCTCACTGGCCAGCCGCAGCAGGAGTTGCCGCCCGGTGAGTCGCTTGACGTTGCTGCCGATCCTTGCCAGGAGTTGCGCTGTCACCGGATTCAATTCCATGAAGCTTACTTCATCATTGGCCTGGCGATAGACCACCAGGGCGCTTGGCTGCGCTCCGGGTTCAGCGGGTATGAAATCGGGGCTGATGCGGTGTACCGGATACTGGTACGTGAATGGCCAGGCCAAAGCAGATTGCACCGGCACACCGTCGAGGAGATTCCCGTCAGAATCGACTTCAGCCAGATCGTTACTGTCGGCCGATACAGTCAGGGCTAGTTCCATCCACTCGTAATGCGCCAGTTCGAGCAGAAACGGAAAGTCATCGTCGCCGGCCGCGTACTCGCTTTCGAGAAATTCGAGGAACTCGCGCGAAACCTGCAGGAAGTAGGGTGTCTGCGCGCGGTGCCGGATCATGAATTCACGCACCATACGGCGCCATTTCTCGGGCGTATGCAGTTTCTTGAGAACCGGGAACGAGCCGCTTATGAGCTTCAGCAAATTGTTAAAGAACAGCTCCCGATAGATCGCCATGCGGCGACCTTCGACACCGGGGGGCGTCGGATTGGTTTCCGGGTCCCGGATGTGAGCGGCAAACTCATACTGTCTACGCTGGAAATCGGGTACTTCAGCCACGGCCGGCTTCCATCGTCCGCATCGCAGCAGGGGACGCATCCGACTGCATTGAACGGATACGCCGCAGCTCTCTCATCAAGTCGTCAATTGGCGGGAAATTGAAATCGCGTTCGAGCAGGGTCGGGACAGGCCCGAAAAACCGGTAGGCCTCTGCCAGAAGCTCCCAGGCCGCATCGCTGACCGCATCGCCATGTGTATCGATACGCAAGTCTTCGGCCTCCACGTAATGGCCAGCGAGGTGGAAATAGCGAACCCGGTTGGCCGGCATCGCGTGAATGAATTCGTTCGCGTCATAGCGATGGTTGATGCTGTTGACAATGACATTGTTGATGTCGA
>CAYVLL010000029.1:0-17835 GCA_964452235.1 uncultured Woeseiaceae bacterium | reverse complement strand
TTCTCTGGCATTTTGGACTTGTTATTTGCATCAAATAAGGCTTCAATCGAGGAATGCCGCCTAAACGCTTGAATAGTTGTGATAAATGCCCGCTGTTATAATGCATTATTGGTCTGTCTGGAAGCATATCGCAAGCAGTCCCGGAACCCGCGCGCAGGCTACTACACCTTCATGAAGATACTTATCACTCATTCGACCCCTGTCACGCTCGCCGCGGGCCTTTGCCTGCTGCTTGCCGGCCACTGGACCGTGGCCGATGAGGTGGTCGAAGTGGAAGCTACCAGCGTGACGCCTCACCCTGAAGTACCGGCCGCCGACCCGTCCTCCGCCATCGCCTTCGACACTATTGGCCTGACCGGCAATGACCCTTACGAAGATTCGTACGATGATCCGTACGGCGACCCGGGCCACGACGCATCTGTCGAGAGCCCTTTGCAATCGGACACCCTGCCGGTAGAACCGCTTGACACTGACACTGCGGTCAGTGACCCGGAAAACACCGGCGTCGCTATCGACCTGCTCGCCGACGAATCGACCGAACACGCTGCGTCCATACCACTCGCGGATGCGGTAACCATCGCAGACGCTACGACGGCCCGCACGATTTCCATGCTGAATGCAGACGTATTGCCCGGCACGTATCGGCGACTTTCCTGGTCGGCGACTGAAATGTTCGAAGATTTGCCGGTGGCAACGCCGGTAATCGTCGTCAACGGTAATGCGCCGGGACCAACGGTTTGCCTGACTGCTGCCATTCACGGAGATGAGCTGAACGGCATTGAAATGGTGCGCCGTGTCATGCACGACCTGAATCCACAGGACCTGGCCGGTGCGGTGATCGGTGTGCCGATCGTCAACCTGCAGGGTTTTCGCCGTGCCTCGCGTTACCTGCCTGATCGTCGCGACCTCAATCGCTACTTTCCTGGTAACCCCCGTGGCAGTGCGGCATCAAGGATCGCCCATTCGTTTTTTACGGAAGTAATTGAGCATTGCGATGCGCTGATCGATTTGCATACCGGTTCATTCGATCGTGCCAACCTTCCCCAGATACGCGCGGACTTGCGAAATCCGGACGTCGTCACGCTCACACATGGATTTGGCGCTACGGTGATTCTCCACAGCGAAGCTGCAGAGGGCACGTTGCGCCATGCTGCTTCCTACGTCGGCATACCTGCCGTCACGCTCGAGGCCGGCGGTCCCTCCGAGCTCGAACTTAAAGAAGTCATGCACGGTGTGAAGGGCATTGAAACCCTCTTTCATACGCTGGGCATGGTTAACAAGATGCGCCACTGGGGCGAGCAGCAACCTGTCTATTACCGCTCAACCTGGGTGCGGGCCAACCGTGGCGGAATCCTGCTTGCCGACGTCAGTCTCGGCGGCACGGTGCGGCGAGGTGACCTGCTCGGCACGATTACCGACCCTATGAACAATGCCAGCACCAACCTGTATTCACCGTATACCGGGCGTGTAATCGGTATGGCGCGTAACCAGGTAGTCATGCCCGGCTTCGCTGCGTTCCATGTGGGAATACAGGCGGTCGATGTCAGCACCGCCGACGTCGCAGCGAAGGAACCGCAAAAAGCTGGCGAAACCGCTGCAGAGATCGGTGACGAGGACTACGTCGACGGCATGTCGGAGTAGGATTTTCCCAGGCGTCGGAATCCGGCGTCACGTCAACCTGCGAATTTTCCTGAGCACGAAGTTTGCGGCAGCAATCAGGCAGCCGCTACACTCGGTCCGCCATGACACGAACCGGGCGGAAACCCCTTTATCATTTCTGGACGCCGAATTACTGGCCCGCATGGATCGGCCTGGGGTTGCTGCGAATAAGTTGCCTGTTGCCCTATCCCTGGCAGCTTGCGCTCGGGAAGTCCCTGGGAAGACTGGCGCATAAGATCGCCGGGGAACGCCGAGCAATTGCCCGTCGCAATATCGAGTTATGCTTTCCGGAATGGAGCGACGACCAATGCACTGCGATGACGCTCGCTCATTTCGAATCACTCGGTGCATCACTGATCGAGCTGGCCCTGGGTCGCTGGGCGTCCGACCGCAAGTTGCTGGCGATGACGCGAATCGAAGGCGCCCACCACATCGAGGAAGCCATCGATCGTGGATTCGGCGTCATCCTGCTGAGTGCGCATTTCACCACCCTTGAAGTCAGCGGTCGCGTATTAAGCCTGCATTGTCCGCCCTTTGACGCCGTCTTTCGCCGTAATCGCAGCGACTTCATGACTGAGATCCTGCGCAGCGGCAGAGAACGATCCGCGCAGGGCACGATTGAGAAGAACGATATCAAGAGCATGATTCGCAGCCTGCGCGATGGGCGGCCGGTGTGGTATGCGCCGGACCAGAGCTACAATCAGAAGCAGTCTGCGCTGCTGCCCTTTTTCGGCGTGCCGTCTATGACCAATACCGCAACCGGCACCCTGGCCAGGCTCGGCAATGCCGTGGCCATCCCGTTTTTCCCGCGGCGGCTGCCCGAGGGCGGTTATGTGCTCAGCATCCTGCCACCACTCGAGGGGGTACCAGGCGGCGAGCCCGTCGAAGTTACTCAACAGTACATCAAGGTGCTCGAGCGCCAGATCCGCATTTGCCCGGAGCAATACTATTGGGTTCACCGCAAGTTCAAGAACCGGCCCGAACCATTGCCTGACGTCTACGCCAGGCCAGCTGCGTCGGAGTAACCTGCCAGCAGCGCCTCCCAGGCGTCTGCCGAAAAATTGCTGCGCGGATCCAGTCGTTTGATCTTCTCCAGGGAGCGTTGCAATCGTGCCAGATTGCCCCGCTGCCACGAGCCCTCTTGCATCAATCGACCGCGATCGAAGTCGAGCATCAGTATCTCGTCCTCCCGATCTACCTGCACGTTGTAGGCATTGAGATCCGCATGATTTACACCCTCCCTGTGAAATCTGGCAATGCCTGCACCGATCCTTTCCCAGAAGTCGCGGTCTGCCTTCTCAAGTATGCGCGCAGCCAGCGGCTGGATGCCGGGGACGAGCGCGGTGATGATGTCGGCCGAATAGAAGATGCCGTTTCGTCGATAGCGCGCTGCGACCGGCGGCGGCACCGGCAGACTCTTCCTGACAAGCGCCGCAAGAAGCCTGAACTCCCTGAACGAGCGCGTTCGATCTTCACCCAGCCAGAGATAGGAGTCCTGGCTGACATGGGCCGCCATCCCGCCGCGCCGGTAGTGCCGCATAACGAAATGCCGTTGCCCGTCGCTGAGGATAAGGGTACTGCCGCGCCCTGCCGATTGCAGGTATCCACTCACCGGGGTCGCCGACAACCATGTACCGGGCGCGAAGAAGGCGTCGGATATCTGGTTGAGTATCGCCTGATCGTATAGGATGGCGCCGGTTTCAGTCTTCTCGACGGTGTTGTCCATTGCGCATCCGTCCTCATTCAGTCGGGTCCATGAACATTCAGCAGGCGCCACCCGAAAGCATCTGTGTCTTACGGCTGTCATCGATCGGCGACACCTGCCATGCGCTGGCAGTAGTACGGGCGATTCAGGACACCTGGCCGGAAACGCGACTTACCTGGATCATTGGCAAGACAGAAGCCACGCTGATGTCGGACATACCCGACATCGAGTTTATCATTTTCGATAAAGCGAAAGGATTGACGGCTTACCAAGAGGTACGCGCGAAACTGCGGAACCGCAGATTCGACGTGACTTTGTGCATGCACGCCGCTATTCGTGCCAACCTGCTGTGTCGCCTGATCCGTTCACCGGTCCGTCTCGGATATGACTATGCGCGAGCCCGGGACTTCCAGTGGCTATTCACCAATCAACGCATCCCTTCTGTTCCGCGGCAGCACGTGCAGGATGCGATGCTCGAATTCGCGCGGGCCATCGGCGTGCCGGAACGGCCGCTGCGTTGGGATATTCCCCTGTCGGCAGTGCATCGCGATTTCGCGGCTCAATACGTTTCGCCGAATCGACCGAATTTCGTAATCAGTCCCTGCAGCAGCGACAGGCAGCGAAACTTTCGCAACTGGAGTGCGGAGAGCTACGCTGCAGCGGCAAACCATGCGCGCAAGAAGCATAACTGCCGGGTGATCCTGACCGGCGGCAGTTCCACGAGCGAAGTTGAATACGGTGCCGCAATCAGCAAACTTTGCGGACCGAGCGTCGTCAACCTGGTCGGTCAGACGAACCTGAAACAGCTGCTAGCCATACTGGAGCGCGCGGCATTGCTGCTGTGCCCGGATTCCGGCCCCGCCCACATGGCGACGACCGTGGGAACGCCCGTCGTCGGCTTGTACGCAACGTCCAATCCGGATCGCACCGGACCGTATCGAAGCCGGGACCTGTCGGTCAACGTTTACGGGGATGCCGTGCGGCGTTTCCTCGGCAAATCCGTTGCAGAACTGAGTTGGGGCGAGCGAGTGCGCGACCCTCGAGCGATGGGTCTGATCCGCCTGGCGCACGTGGCGGGAGTCATCGACCGTGTCCTCCGCCCGGCGGCTACGGGCATGCATGCAACGCCCGACACCGGCAACGCTTTCCGGTAGTCGCCGGCTTTTTTGCGGCTATTGCCTGCCTGATTTACGACGATCCGCCAACGGCTCACTGGCATTTGTCGCCGAGAATCCCGGCCAGTACGGCCTGTGGCGCAATCTCGCGCAGGCAACGCAAGTGTCCCAGCGGGCATTCACGTGCAAAACACGGGCTGCACTCGAGTTGCAGGTAATGAATCTTGCGCCTGGCAGTCAGGGGCGGCGTGAATTCCGGCGTGGTGGAGCCGTACAACGCGACGACACGTATACCGACCGCTGCGGCGACGTGCATCAGTCCGGAATCGTTACTGACTGCCTGCTCGCAAGCCGCGAGTAAGTCAATCGCCTCCTCCAGGCTGGTCTGACCGCACAGGTTGCGGGCATTGCCACCGGCCGAAATCGCCACACCGGCCTGCATATCCCTGGCGGACCCCAACACCCAGACGCTGTACCCCGCATCGTCCAGCGCCTGGGCGAGAACGTGAAAATGCGCCAACGGCCAGCACTTGGCGGGACCGTATTCTGCGCCCGGCATCATGGCAATTACCGGTCGATCGGCAGTCAGGCCGAGCCGCGTCATGGTCTGTTGCTGCCGGCCCTTGTCGACTTCGAGTTTCGGTTCGGGTATGGCGGTTATGCGTTCGCCGCGTTCCAGTCCCAACGCCAGGAATCGCTTTACGGTCTGGTCGAGGTAGGCGGCATTGAATTTTCGCGTGTCGTTGATCAGCCCGAGCCGCATTTCGCCGCGAAAACCCGTGCGGCGAGGAATTCCCGCCAACCACGGGACGAGTGCCGCCTTCAATGACCGTGGCAATACGATGGCCTGCGAATACCCGGCAGCTCGCAATCCGTTTGCCAACTGCCTGCGTTTGCCGAAGGCAATTTCTCCGTGCTCACCTGCCGCCACTATGCCGCGCCTTACCTGCGACATGCGCGCAATCATCGGTAACGACCAGGCCGGCGCCAGTACGTCCAGCGGCGTTTCCGGCCGGCGTTCCTTCAGCAACATGAAAAGGGACTGCGCCATCACCATGTCGCCTACCCAGGACGGACCGACGATCAGAACCGGCTGACATGGCACGATGGGTCAGCTCGCCAGCTGATCCAGATAGTCACGGACACCAACTTCAACGCTGCGAAACGACACGTCGCATCCCGTGGCTCGCAATCGAGTCACATCTGCTTGCGTAAAGCTCTGGTATGCGCTGCCCAGGCCTTCCGGAAAGGGGATGTAGCGGATACGGCCGCCACCGTGCCATGCAATGACTGCGTTCGCAACGTCGTTGAAGCTCTGGGCGTGCCCGGTTCCGACATTGAATATCCCGGAGACACCGGGGTTTTCAAGAAACCACAGGTTAATCGAACACACATCGTCGACATAGACGAAATCGCGCCGTTGTTCGCCATCGGCGAATCCGCCAGAGCCTTCAAAAAGTCGCACCTCGCCATCTTCCACAAGCTGGCGATTGAAATGGAACGCGACGCTGGCCATCGCACCCTTGTGTTGCTCTCGCGGTCCGTACACATTGAAATAGCGCAATCCAACGACCTGCTGGCGGGGCTTCAGTTTCAGGCGGCGGACAAAGCGATCGAACGCCAGTTTCGAATAGCCGTAAATATTGAGCGGCGACTCGTTTTCGGGCGCTTCGCGAAACTCCTTCGCGCCACCGTAAACCGCAGCGGACGATGCATAGATAAACGGGATGTCGTGCGTGAGACAATGATGCAACAGCTTCTTTGAATAGCTGTAATTGTTCTGCATCATATAACGACCATCCCACTCCGTCGTTACCGAGCACGCTCCCTGGTGCAGGATTGACTTTACGCCGGATTCGAAGGTCTTGCCGGACGACAGGTGCTGCAGAAACTCCTCCCTGTCCAGATAGTCTGCGATGTCGAGATCGGCAATATTTGCGAATTTGTGTCCGTCGCTGAGATCATCGACGACGACAACCTGCTGGTCCGTTGATTCAATGAGCCGCCGCACCAGGTTGCTGCCGATGAAGCCGGCACCGCCGGTAACGATATGCACGCGGCAGCTCAGTCGGCGTCTTTGCCGAGGCTGTACTCCGCACCGCAGTAGGGGCACTTCGCCTCGCCGGTTTCGGCAATCGGCAAATACACTTTGGGGTGCGAATTCCAGAGATACATGCCAGGCATCGGACACGATAAAGGCAAATCTGACTGACGAACTTCGTAGCGATGCTGCGCATTGGCCGGAATCAGATTCTGTTCAACTGTGCCTGCTTTTGCGACCACTTGCATCACCACCCGTCATTCACTTTGATCAATCGGCGCATTATAGCAACGACGCAATCCTGCCAGCCAACGCTGCTTTGCGGCTCGGCATTCGCCCGGGACGCTGGCTTCTGCAGGTGGTAGTGCGGATTCGAGCGCCGCAGGAGCGCGCCCTGCGCGCGAACGGGAAAAGTCCAGTCGTTGCCGTATTCGCCCGCAGGACGGCTCCTGCAAACGCGATGTTTGAAGGCATCAACGGCTCGCGCCTGCCTGAATGGTCCGTTTCCAGAATTCGATTACGAAGTTTCGTTCGTCTCCGAACTCCCCATCGGCAACTTCGGCAGGCTTCTCGTCGAGTGCCAGGCGATGCAGCTTGAGCCGGTATGCCTTGTAGATCTCCTGCAAACGCAATACCTCGGTCTCTGTAAGGCAACCTGCAGCAGCCAGTGTCCCCAACTGACGGATGTTGTCGGGGTAGTGAATCACCGCTGGGTGTCCTGAAGCGTTCGCCAACACCAGGTATTGCACAATGAATTCGATATCACCTATGCCACCCTCGCCTTGTTTGAGGTCGAAGACCCCTTCCTTGCTCCGGTCGAGTTGCTGGCGCATGCGGTTGCGCATATCAGCAACATCGGCGCTCAAGCGATCGCGCCGCACGCGCGCTCGCAGGGTTTGGCTGCGAATTCGCTCAAATTCCCTGAGCACGGTCGCGCTACCGGCAACCGGACGACTGCGCAGCAGCGCCTGGTGCTCCCAGGTCCACGCATTCTCCTCCTGATAGCGCTCAAAGCCCTCGACACTGGTCACCAGCAAACCGGAGCGGCCGCTGGGGCGCAATCGCGTATCGATCTGGTACAGGGCGCCGGACGCCGTCCGCGTGGTAAGAAAGTGCACCAGCCGACGCACCAGCCGGGCAAAGAACATGCTGTTGTCGAGTGGCTTGTTGCCGTCAGTCTGCTGCCCAGTCCCGGCGGAATCATGCAGAAATACGAGGTCCAGATCCGAACGATAGGACAACTCCATGCCGCCGAACTTTCCATAGGCGATCACTCCCAGACCCGGGTAATACGCTGCGCCGTCGTGCACGGCAGTTGGGATCCCGTGCTTCGCGGTCAGGTCCATCCATGCGATACCCAGCGCCCTGTTCAATACTATCTCCGCCAGGTCAGTCAGGAGATCACTCACTTTCATTATGGGCAAGCTGCCGGCGATATCGGCGACAGCAATGCGGAAAATCGTTGCTCGCTGGAACTGCCCCAGCGTCTCGATCTGGCGCTCGCTGTCATTCTCGGCAAGTCCTTCGAGGCGCTGGGAAAGGTCCGCCTGCATTTCCTCGCGCGTGACAAGCGTCGAGTAAATTCGTGAATCCAGCAATTCATCCAGTAACAGCGGGTAGCGACCAATCTCTTCCGTCAACCATTCGCTGCGGCCACAAAGGTTGACCAGCCTTTCCAGTACGACCGGATTCTCGTTGAGAAGAGCAACGTATGCGCTCCGCCTGAGTACCTGCTCGACGATACTTAGCACCCGCTTCAAAACCAGCGCCGGGTTTTCTTTTTCTTTCAGTGTCAGCAACAGGTCGGGGATGAATTGAGCAAGGCGCTTGCTGCCGGTTTTACCAATTTGCCCGATCGCAGCGCTGCGCTGAAACGCGACCAGCTGCAAGGCGAGCTCACCAGCATTGGGCATGCCCTGGGACGCAAGTGCCGCGGTCCAGTCCTCTTCGCCAACATCGGAATTCCATGCATTGGCCAGCTCGCTGGAAACCTGGGTGTACGTCGACTCCTCACTGCCATGAAACACGATCGCTGCGAACTGTTCGCCGACGCTACAGCGATGCCGCTCCAGCTCCGCGGACAATTGATCCCAGTCGGCGTATCCCATGCCCAGCGCGAGGCGCGCCTGATCCAAACTGGTCCCCGGCAAATCATGGACTTGCTGATCGCGAATGGCTTGCACAAAATTTTCCAGGCGCCGCAAAAAGCGATATGCCGGCGCAAGCGCAGACTTTGCCGCCGCAGTCAGGTTACGGGTGTGTGTCAGTCTGGCCAGCGCTTCCTGGAGTGCGGTCGTGCGCAACTTGCGATCGTTGCCGCCTCGTACAAGCTGCAGTGATTGCACGATGAACTCAATTTCGCGAATGCCACCCGGACCGATCTTCAGGTTTGTCATTACCTGGCGTTTCTGCGCTTCGGCAGAGATACGTGCCTTTATGTCGCGCAATGACTCGAAAACACCGTAGTCAATGTACTTGCGATAGACAAACGGCTCGATTATTTCGCTCATCAGCTCTCGTACCAGGTGCTCGTCTGCTCCGGTGTCGACGACACGTGCCTTGACATAGGCGTAGCGCTCCCAACCGCGGCCGTGCCGCAACAGATAGGCCTCGAGCGCTGCGAAGCTGAGTACAGGCGGTCCACTGTCTCCGAACGGCCGCAAACGCGTGTCGACTCGGTACACGAAGCCGTCTTCGGTTACGTCATCCAGAAGCGCAACGATGTGGCGCGTCAGTCGCGTAAAGTACTCTTGCGCACTCAGGCGGCGAGCGCCGTCCGACTCCCCGTTTCCCGAGAACAGGAAGATCAGGTCGATATCCGAAGAAAAGTTGAGTTCTCTGCCACCCAGCTTTCCCATTGCCAGCACGACGAGGCGAGGCTCGTTGCCGTCTTCGTCGTGGAGCCGACCGAACCCCTGCTGCAGGCAGTTCTCGGCGTAACGGGTGACCTCGCGTACCAGCCTGTCGGCCAGTTCGGACAGGGAGCTTAAGGTTTCTTCAACGCTTGCCTGGCCTGCAACCTCTCGCCAGAGGATGCGCAACAGGTTTTGATTGCGATTCTGGCGCCATTGCGCTTTGGCTGAAAGGTCACTCGCGGCCCCGCTCGATGCATTCGCCTCAGCGCCAGCCGCCTCGGTCACATGCGGAATCTCGGCATCGCCGGCCAGTGCGAAGTCGCGAAACCAGACCCACTCACGCATGAGCACGATGCCCGCGAACTCGCTGCATGCAACCAGTTTAACGAGTGCGGGATACTGTTTTGCTGCCGCAAGAAACTCCGCAGCCTGCTCTTTCTCACGCTCCGCGAATCGATCAATCCATAAAGTGACGGGTGCTCGAAGCAGCTCGGGGAGGGCATCGATAGCGTGGCTCACCCCTTTTTCAGACCTTGCGTCCATCCGGCAAGTCTATCAGGGACAGGAAGTCGCCCGGGGCGCGAGGAAGTTTTATGCCTTGCTAAAACGTGTCAGGCGGTGGATCGCCGCGGAGAGGTGTCGAACCGGGCCAGTACTTCTTCGAGCGGTACCGGCAGACCAACGGCGTGTCCCTGTGCATAGTCGACACCTAACTTTGCGACCAGCGCCTTGGTTTCCTTGTTCTCGACGTACTCAGCGACAGTATCGAGGTCCATGACCTTGGCCACTTGTGTGATGGCGGCAACCATCGATTCGGAAATCCGGTTCTCGGTGATGTCCCGGATAAAACTGCCATCGATTTTCAAGGTATCCACGTTAAAGTTCTTGAGGTAAGCAAACGAACTGAGCCCGGCCCCGAAATCGTCGAGGGAAAACCTGCAACCGCGCTTACGTAGCTCGTCGATAAACGCCTGCGCTTTATTGCGATTGGATACTGCTGCCGATTCAGTGACCTCAAAACAGATAGCCGTAGCCGGTACGCCGCTGGAATCGAGTTCTCCCTCGATAAACCGCTGTATTTCGTTGTCCCCGAGCGATTGGCCCGAAAGGTTTATGGCAAATATCGTTCCGCTTTCCTTCAGAAAGTGCGCATGCCGGCCGATACGCTCGAGTGTCTCCGAAACCACCCATCGATCGATCGCAGGCATCATCTGATAACGCTCGGCAGCTGAGAAGAAGGAGTCGGACGAGATCTTGTTGCCCTGACTGTCTTTCATCCGCAAGAGGATTTCGTAGCGCTGGCATTTCAACCGCTTCTTCAAAGCAACAATCGGCTGGGCCATCAACTCGAAATCGTCGGCATCAAGCTTCTTCTGAATCTCGGCAACCAGATGCATGTCGTCGAAGCGACGGACGATGCTTTGGTCGCCCTGATCGTAGACTTCGACCCGATCCCGACCGTGGTCTTTCGCAGCATCGCAGGCGATTCTGGCTGTTGTCAGCACATCCAGTTCGTTGGCTGTTCGCGAATCGAATGCTGCGATGCCGATACTGACGGTAACCTGCAGGGACTTGTCTCCCTGCAGGTACCTTAGTTTGTCACTATCGTCCCGAATCAGCGACGTCAGGTCGAGCGCCTCCTCGACACTACTGTGCGTCAACAGTACCGCAAAATCGTCGCCGGTCAGACGTGTGGCCACCGCATTGCGTGGCAGGTGCTCCTCGATGATCTGGGAAAAGCGGGTAATAACCTCGTCGCCGGCCTCGTGACCAAAGGTATCGTTGACCAGTTGCAAATTATCCAGATCGAGATAAATAACCTGGTGTGCATCGCCATCAGTGCTCAAGGCCTTCATTGACTCGTTCAATTGCGCCTCGAATCCGGAGCGGTTCATCAGCCCTGTCATCGAGTCAAAGGACTGTTCGATGACATACTCGACTTTACGTACGATATGCGACATGAAGCGGAGATGTGACGGACGAAAGGCTTCGCCACTTACCCGGCCCAACTGCGCGAGAATACCCTCGACATTGCCCGTGCGATCTACCAACGGGCAAACCATGATCTGGTATCCCTGGTCAGCAATATTGTCAGAGCCTGGCACCGGCGGTATCTCGAAAATTACCGGCGTCCGCTGTCCTTCCAGTTTTGGGAAAATCCTTTCAATCAGATACTTATCGAGGACCTTCCGGTTGACGTTCTTCCAGCTGGAATGGGTCGCGCTGATTCGAATTCGTTTCCAGGGCATCAACAAAACACTGTAAGCAATGCCCAGGAAACGACCGCTGTTTCCGACCAGCTGAGCGAGACTGGCATGACTTCGCGATGTCCCGTGAATCTTTTCGTCCACCTGGTAGACGAGCTTCAGCTCTTGCTCGGATTCTTCTGCGCGAGCTTGCGCAACGTTTACGTTTTTCGACAGCTGCTGGTTTGCGCCGATTAACTGGATAATTGACAGCAATCGCGTCTTCAGTGCTTCCGGGTCGAAAGCGGAGGACTTGCCGGCGTTCTTTGAAAATACAGTTACGAAGAGGCCAAGCGTTGTTCGAGTTTCACCCGGAACCGTCAGGACCAGAACAGTACGGCCCGACGCAAGCGTACGGCGCAGAATGCCGAGATCGGACTCACCAGCGGCAATAGCCGAAGCGGGGAGTTCGGAGACGTAATTGTCGATCTCGAAATCGACCGCTCCAGCGCTGGACCACAAGCAAGTGCGATTCACATCGTAGTAGCAGAATCCCTGTGCACTGGGCACAAGCAACTGCAACACTTCGCCGACATTGCTGAATTCCTCGCGCGTAACGCCATTGTGCAAGTCATCTGTCATTGGCGTTCTATTGATCGCGAGTTCCGGACCGTTACAATTCGTATTGCACAATGCCATGAAGGCACTGATTTGACTGTGATTTGCGTCTCGTCAGTTCCAATCGGTCTCGACCGCTGGGGAACCCTTTGGCGCAAATAAAGCGGACCGACGGGAGCCATTTCGTCAAAGAACCTCCCGAAGACCAGGCCCTCCCGCAAACGCCAAATCAAAGGGGCCTTAGCTGAGACCTTGCAACCACTCGTCGTCAGACCCTTCGTTCACGCCTTCGAACAGCGGAGTGCTCAAGTAACGCTCACCCGTATCCGGCAGCATGGCCAGAATGACCGACCCTTTTTTTGCCTTGCCGGCGATCTCCAGCGCGGCTGCCAGGGTCGCTCCGGAGGATATCCCTGTAAAGATGCCCTCTTCCTTCGCCAGTCGTTTGGCGATCTCGATTGCTCGCTCGTCAGTGACGGGAATGAGTTCATCATAGATATCGCGGTTCAGGACGTCGGGAATGAAATCAGGGGTCCAACCCTGAATCTTGTGAGGATGCCACTCGTCACCGGCGAGGAGCGCTGCCCCGGCCGGCTCTGTCGCGACGATCGTAATGTCAGGGCGCGCGCACTTGATTACTTCGCCCGCACCGGTCATGGTGCCGCCGGTGCCATACCCGGTTACCCAGTAGTCCAGCTGCCGGCCTGCGAAATCCCTGAGAATTTCCGGGCCCGTTGTGTTGCGGTGATACTCGGGATTCGCCGGGTTTTCAAACTGCCTGGCCAGAAACCAGCCGTGTTCCTTTGCCAGTTCCTCGGCACGCCGCACCATGCCACTGCCACGTTCGGCCGCCGGCGTAAGTATGACTTTCGCACCGAGCGCCCGCATAATCTTGCGGCGTTCGACTGAGAATGATTCAGCCATGGTGGCGACAAAAGGATAGCCTTTGGCGGCGCACACCATCGCAAGTGCAATACCTGTATTGCCGGAAGTTGCCTCGACGACAGTTTGGCCCGGCTTCAACAAACCTTTCTGTTCAGCATCATTGATGATCGCGAAAGCAAGTCGATCCTTTACAGACGCCAAAGGATTAAACGCCTCCACCTTTACGTACATCTGCACGTTGCCAGGCGCTATTCGATTCAGGCGCACGACCGGTGTATTGCCAATGGTGTCGAGAATGCTGTCATAGATCATGAATTTTCTTCCTATGTTTCAGGTTCGAATCTGTAGTGGCTGTCCTGGCGTGCGGATTAATTCCGGCCCGCGACTGGCCGGTCGGCCGGGTTTCCTAATAACACAAAAATATATCGATTGCGCACGCAAGTCGTGATTTGTTGAAACTGACCCACCAGTTGCCGGTCTACTGCTTCGGAGCGTTGTACAGGGGCGGGGGCCAGATGAAATTACAGCAACTGAAGTACCTGATTGCGATCGTCGATAACGGGCTCAACATCACCGCCGCGGCCGAGCGACTCTATACGTCGCAACCCGGGGTCAGCAAGCAATTGAAACTCCTGGAAGAGGAATTGGGCTTGCAACTCTTTATTCGCAAAGGAAAAAGTCTTGACGGTATCACGGCAGCGGGCCAACAGGTGATCACTCGCGCGCGGCTGATCATGCAGGAAGTCGAGAATATAAAACTGGTGGTGAACAGCCATTACCCCGAGGAGACAGGTCGCGTCAGGATGATTGTGAACCATTGAGAGCGCGACGTTTTCTCCAGGTCCAGGGCGGGCGGCATCGATGTCCAGGCAACTTTAGAACAGGTCTAAAGAACTGAGCCGGTCAGTAGACCCGGATGCCCCCGTGACGCTTGCGACTGCGGTAGTCGATCCACCAGATTCCCCCGAGAATTCCGGCAATCAGGCAGACGGCCATTGCGCCCGCCACCCATATCAGGGGCAAGCTGTACTGATACTGTGCCTGGCGGCTGGCGTATCGCTCATTCGCCGCCGCCAGCTCCGCATTGCGTGCGTTGCTTTCATCGAGTAGCGCAGCCTGCGCGCCGACCTGGCGCTCGAGATTCGCGATTGCCGCCGCGGGCGCCGCGAATTGTTCCCGTGCGCGGGCCAGCTCGACGCCAAGACGCTCATTTTCAGCGCGGATCTCGGCGACGATCAGTGCTGCCGGTTTCTCCGTAACGATAAAGGCGGCTTTTACGTACCCGACCGTTCCATCGGGCAGGCGCACCTGCGCATAGTTCCTGTTTTGAGAAAGGATTTCGAATTCCTGGCCGCTATCGAGCGTACGAAAGGCACGATCGCTGGTATCAGCGGCCCGGTGCAAACCGAGACGCAGCTGGTCAGTGACGTAGGCAGTTTGCGCCAATGCGGACGACCATACGATACACAGCAACAATACCCCGATTGTAGAACGCAACATAGCCATCACTGATCCTTCGTGGCGGTCTTCACCGGGAGTATCGCCGATTAACGGCGCGCATTTTCGGAAGCGTGTCTCACAATCCTGAATTCCGGGTCGGCATGAGAATCACAGCGCATGCACCCAGCGCAAAAGCGCCTTATGCACTTCGTCGCCGGTTCCGCGATGGACATTATGGTAGTTCTGCATTGCAACAACAATGAATCGGTCGCCGGACTGTGCCTGCACGTAGCCCGCGATAGCGGAGACGTGATCGAGAGAACCGGTCTTCATATGTGCAACCCCGGTAAGGGAATCGTCCCGGAACCGCCGAGCAAGGGTACCATCGACACCGGATAACGACATCGAAGCTACGAATTCCGGCATCAGCGGACTGTGCCATGCGTAACGCAGCAGTTCACCCATATGTCTTGCGGTCAGCCTCGATATCCTTGAAAGTCCGGCGCCGTTATCGAAATTCAATTCCGGGAAATCCAATTGGCGTTTGGCAAGCCATCTGCTCACCACCTCTTTGCCTTTGTCGCTGGTTCCAGGCGGGCCCAACTCTTCGGCAGCGAGCGTATAGACAAGCTGCCGAGCCATGACATTGTTACTGTGTTTGTTGACCCTGGATATTATTTCCGTCAGGGGTGGCGACTCAAAAGTGACGAGTGGCTTGGCATTCTCCGGTACGATGACATTTCGCCAATCTCCCGTAATCTCGCCACCCATATCGCGCCATAGTGACTTGATCAATCCAAACGCAAACGCGTTATGATCGAGAACCGCGCGATCCATCGCGTAGCCTCTGCAACCGGACGGGAACGCGCCGCTGAATATCATGCGGTCGACACTTTCATTGGGAGTTATCGTAATTCCGCGCTGAAACCCCCCGCATTGTCCATTGCGCAGCGACAACCTGTTGACGACTTGCAGGTTGTCGAGCTCAGGATCAAGGCGCATTTTTATCATCGCATTCGACACATCCGGTTCAAACTGAAAACGGACGACCTGGAAGTTCATCAGCAAAGCATTGGGCGCCACGTTGTAGGCCCGTAGCGGCTGGTTATCGAAGGCGCCTGGATCGTAGTTTTCCACGTTGAAGTGGCTGTCATCCAGCAACAAATCACCATCGATCTCTCTTATACCCGCACGGCGCAGACTGCGTAACAGACTCCACAAGCGTTCCGTGACCAGAAACGGGTCGCCGTACCCCTTCAACAGCAAATCTCCATTCAAGGTATCGCCTTCGATGTCCCCTTGCAGATACATTTCTGTTTTCCAGGTGTACGTGGGGCCCAGGTTTTCGAGAGCGATCAGGGTTGTCAGCAACTTCATGACGGATGCCGGATTACGAGCCACATCTTCGTTCCAGGCGATAACGACCTTGCCTGTATTCAGGTTCTCCACGTAAAGACTCAGGCTGTCATCAGGAAGCTGACGATGATTCAATACGTTTTTCACACCCAGCGGGATACTGTGCTGTGAAATTGCTACGGCAGGAAGAAGGCAAAAAACCAGACAGAGAAAACGGCGAGCCAGGCCCTTCATTTCACACTCTTTTTCTGAGTTCAATGGTTCGATGATTGTTGGCCTTTGCCCAGGCATCAAGTTCATTGTCGGGGCAGACTGCCACCGGCTTACCGACCCGCTTCAGCATGGGAATATCGTAACGTGAATCTGCATAAGAGCACACTTCCGACGCTGCAATCTGGTATCGGTCCATGATTTCCTGTTGCAAGTCCGCCTTTTCTTCGAAAAACGGATGTCGCTGAGGTGGCAAGGCCGTGTACCGGCCGTCTACAACATTGCAACGCGTGCCGACCGCGTCGTCGGCGCCTAAGTGAGCGCCAAGCGCGCTGACAATAGGTTGCAGGCTTCCGGAAAGCAGCACGACGATGTAACTCTGCTTTTTTTTCAACCGCAGTTCCGCGACAGCCGGCTGTATCAATGCGCTCTCGGGAAACGCTTCGACAAA
The DNA here is from genome assembly GCA_964452235.1 of uncultured Woeseiaceae bacterium. Taxonomy (GTDB): domain Bacteria; phylum Pseudomonadota; class Gammaproteobacteria; order Steroidobacterales; family Woeseiaceae; genus IDS-8. The sequence goes on along the minus strand of CAYVLL010000029.1, from coordinate 1,314 downwards.
GCGCACTGCCTCGTCGGCGATTGTCGATACAGACAACCCACTCAAATAGGCCTTGTTCTTGCCAAAAACATGGCGGCCAAAGGTCGGGAATCGCCGCACAACGAACCAGCTCGCGGCCAATATCTGCCGCGGCCCTATGTAGCCACGTCGAAAGAGCCAGACGATGAACCGTTGTTCCGTACTGTAACCGGAGACCAGCGTCCCATCGACATCAAAGATCGCAAGCTGCATCAGCGCCTGTTGAGGTCCGTTTGGCCGCCTTGCCCGGCTTTCTGGTATTGGGTCACTTTCCGCTTGATCGCTTTGGTACAAGGCTTTCACGTTCCTGATATACGAACTCCCAGATTACCGGAAGCCCGCGTGCTACACAGATAACCACCGACAGGTAGACAAGCAGGATACCTGTCACCTCGAAAAGTCCAGACCATGGGCTGAAAGCATCCGGCCAAAGCGCCACCAACGCGCGCGTTAACAACAGCCAGCAGAAGGTGGTTGCTTTGAGGGTAGCGTAGAAACCACGCATGAATTTTCCGGCCACCAGCCACTTGGCCCATGGAGTCTGCAGCATTGAAAAAGGAGTCTGTCCAGCTGTCGAAACCTGATTGGCCCTTATGGTGTCAACAATCGTACCGCGAATTATGAATACCAGGGGCACCCAGACCGGTACGATTGCAAGATCGACCAGCACGATCCACATTGCCAACTCGACGATGCGATCGCTCGCGATATCGAACATTGCACCGAACACACTCGTTTCATTGCGCTTCCTGGCCACGTACCCATCCAGGCCATCGGTGACGAACACCAGGATGAGCAGCGCAACATTGAGAATGTGCCACCAGGAAAAGGGCTGATAGGCAATGAAGATGACGACAATCAGCAAGACAAGCCTGGAGAGTGTAATGAGGTTTGCCATTACTGCGCAAACCTCCGTTCGTCATGCCGTGTAGGGGCTGCAGCGAGAATTGACCGAGTGGGTTCCATCTCAGTTCGGCCGCCTTATACCCAACGAACGAATGCGATCCGTCAACGTCGTCGGCCGTATACCGAGAAGTTCCGCCGCCCCGCCTTTCCCTGAGACCCGCCAATTCGACTGTTTCAAGGCTGCAACAAGATTTTTTTTCTGCAGGGCCTTCATCTCCTTCTCTGTCAGGACCTGGTCCTTCGCCAGCCCGCTTGCTTTTGCACCGACGGCTTCTTGACCTGGTTCCGATTCAGGCAACGATAAATCGAGCCGCAGTACGCTGCCCTGGGACAGGATGACAGCGCGTTCAATGACGTTCTTGAGCTCTCGCACGTTACCGGGCCAATCGT
>CAYVLL010000028.1:0-18173 GCA_964452235.1 uncultured Woeseiaceae bacterium | reverse complement strand
TTTAATGGTCACTGTCCCCTTTCTAACTGCTCCAGAGTCTCGTCCTGCAGGTTGCGCGGATCCACCAGTTCCACCTCGCAACGGCCACTCTGGCAAACCGGCAACCTGACAAATGGATCCGTTGGGCAATCGTAGAAGACGCGATGCTCGCAGCTCTCACCGTATTTTCGGAAACCCTCGCGCAAGGTCACGATCTCCGATTTGGCGACCGACGTCATGCAGTCGATCGGGTAGCCGTAATCGAACAGTGTGCAATCGTCGTTCGCGGTGCATTGCCGGGCAACGCTGACGATTGAGCGGATCTCGCTTTCGGCCTGCGTACAGGCAGCCTGAAGCGACAATCTTTCCCGTACCGGCGGGGTTTCCTGTGTCAAACGTTCCTGCGCGGCCTCTGGTAGGGGCGCAGGAACCGGCAGACCTGGTCGCAGGCCGACCTGCAACAACGTCGCAAGTAGCCACAGCACCACAGCAATGGCAGACGAAACATACAGAAGTGATATCGTTGATCTTTGCAAACGGTTATCGCTCGATGATTCGCTCAGAATTTCCGAAACCGGCAGTTATTGTGCCCTGTTCACCGCATCGGTGGAAACAAACTCGCGCAATTGCCGCGTCGCTGCCAGACAATTTCTCGATGAAGCCTGTAAATTCCAGCAATGATTACTGGCAGGCACCTTGCTACGTTGACCGGTGTGACTTGCCGACGTTCAAAGCTTCTGACAACTATTGCCGGACTGCTGGTCGGGTCGTGCTTGACGTTATCGTTCACCGTCGAGGGCGCCTGTTCTTCGCGCGCTGAATGCAAGGAAGCCTGTGCGGAAACAAAGAAGAAGATACGAAAGGTACAGGCACGAATGCGCAGCGGCTACAACGCGAAGCAGGGAGAGCGCATGCAAGCCGAACTACGCCGCTTGCGGTCGATTCGCGCGAACGTGTGCCGTTAGCGCTCCTGGTCGCTATTCCCGGTGAAATTTTTCGGCAGGTCCTGCCAGCAATCACGATAGTCTTTTTGCAACTCAGGACATTGCAGGGCGAATTCCGTCGGCCTCATCACGTAGCGCGATTCAAACATGAATGCCAGTGTATCCATCAGCTTTTGCGGTTTGAGCGTTGCGTTGACCGCCTTCTCGTAGGCGTCCCGATCCGGTCCATGAGCAGACATGCAATTGTGCAGGCTGGAACCACCAGACGAAAACCCGCCTCCGGATTTCGCGTCGTATTCGCCTTTAATGAGCCCCATGAACTCCGACATGACATTGCGGTGATACCAGGGCGGACGAAAAGTATGCTCAGCGACCATCCAGCGCGGGGGAAAAATCACGAAGTCGGCGTTCGCCGTGCCCAGGGTATCCGACGGCGAAGTCAGCACCGTGAAAATCGACGGATCGGGGTGATCAAAGCTGATGGACCCGATGGTATTGAAGCGTGCGAGATCATACTTGTACGGGGTCAGATTGCCGTGCCAGGCCACCACGTCCAGCGGTGAATGATCGATCTCGCAGCTGAACAGCTTGCCTGCAAATTTCATGACCAGTTCGAATTGACCTTCGAGATCCTCGTATGCGGCCACCGGTGCCAGGAAATCACGTCGATTGGCCAGCGCGTCACTACCGATCGGTCCGCGCTCCGGCAAGCGGAACATGCGTCCATAATTCTCACAGACATAGCCTCGAGCATAGCCACCAACATCGCCGTCAGAGAGCACAACCCGAAATTTCATACCACGCGGCAGCAGCGCCACTTCGCCCGGTGCTGTTTCCAGGATTCCACACTCGGTGTGCAGAGTAATTGCGCCACGCTCAGGCACGATCAGCATCTCGCCGTCGGCATTGCAGAAAAATCGCTCGCGCATCGGCCGGTTGATGCAATAAACGTGTACGCCGATGCCCATTTGCAATGACGCGTCACCATTCGTCGTCATCGTGCTCAAGCCATCGATGAAATCCCTTGCTGCGCCGGGCTCCGGCGACGGATTCCAACGCAATTGATCCGGCGAAATACCGACCTCGTTGCAGGGCCCGGTGCGCAGCAATCCGCAATCGATTTCCCGCCACGGGCCGTGCACCACGGAAGGGTGGATGCGATAGAACCAGCTGCGAAAGTTTTCGGCGGCCGGCGCCGTGAAGGCCGTTCCGCTGAATTTTTCCGCGTACAGGCCATGTGCCACCTTCTGCGGTGAATTCTGCCCGACCGGCAGCGTACCCGGCAGGGCCTCCGTGACAAATTCATTGCCGAAACCGGACAGATAAATCAAAGGTGAAGGCTTCTGCGACATTGAGGCTCCTTGCTGGTGTCGATCAGGCCCTGACTACTTTCTGTTCAATAGCACCGAAAATGCTTGTGCCATCGTCATCGGTCATCTCGATACGCACAGTGTCTCCGAATTTCAGGAACGGGGTCTGCGGCTCACCGTGCTCCAGTGTTTCGAGCATGCGCCGTTCCGCGATGCAACTCGAGCCTTTCGACCGGTCATAATTTGAGATTGTTCCGGAACCGATGATCGTGCCGGCTCCGAGTCGCCGCGTTTTGGTCACATGCGCGAGCAACTCATGGTAGCTGAAGGTCATGTCCGCACCGCACTCCGGCTCGCCGAACAATTCTCCATTCAGAAAAGTTCGAAGCGGCAAATGTATCTTGCCGTCCCGAAATGCATTGCCGAGCTCGTCCGGAGTGACCGCCACCGGCGAGAAGGCGGTCGAGGGCTTCGACTGATAAAAACCGAAACCTTTCGCCAGTTCAGCTGGAATCAGATTGCGCAAGGAGACGTCGTTGACCAGCATCAGCAACTTGATGTGTTTTTGCGCCTGTCCGGCGAGGGTTTGCATCGGCACGTCATCGGTGATGACTGCGGTCTCGGCTTCCATGTCAATCCCGTAGTCTTCGCTGCTTACCGGTATATCGTCGCATGGTCCGAGGAAGTCATCGGACCCGCCCTGGTAGACGAGTGGATCCTGCCAGAATGAATCCGGCATTGTGGCGCCGCGCGCCTTGCGCACCAGCTCCACGTGGTTGACATAGGCGCTACCGTCGACCCAGTGAAACGCGCGCGGCAGCGGCGCGGCAGCCTTGCGGGGGTCGAACACAAACTCGCCGCCGACTCGACCCTCTTCAAGATGATCGGCTACCTCTTGCAGAAGCGGCGCGGTTTCCACCCATTCATCGAGCGCCACCTGCATGGTGGCAGCAATATCGGGCACGGCTACCGCGCGCGACAACCCGCGATTGACGACCACCAGCGTGCCGTCACGACCGCCTGATTTCAGGCTCGCAATTTTCAACCTTCTTTTCCCTTATGCATCCTCGCCCGGTCGATGGCGCTTATCGGGCTGCGCCGGTGTTCGAGCCCCGCGAGTTCGTTATGGCTATGCGCGACCAGCGCGTTGGTTGCCTTTGTAACTCAAGTAACGATAGCAAAATAGTGGCCGTCTTGGCACTCATTCCACCGCAGAAAGGCCCACCACGCCCGGACGCCCGGGTGCGATATGTTGTAGCAGGCAAGCATAGTTTTCGGACAGCATTGACTTCGTGTTCTGCCTCAACCAATAGGAAAGGTGGAACAGGGACACGACTACGGAGAAACCGCCAACAAACTCCCCGGGCTTGGAAAGACTATCCAGGCCCATGGGGCACCTCCCACCAGGTCAGTCAAGGCACGGTGCGGATCATACCGCCAGGAATCAGTGTGCGATACCGCACAGACCCCTGATGCTCACCTCCTTAGCTTCAGGCTTTGGATTAAACTCAGTCCGGAGACGCCTCCATGGCAGTGACCATTACAGACCCGATTAAAATAATCTTTGCGATTCTTCTGCCGCCTCTCGGCGTGTTTCTGGAGGTCGGATTAAAGGGTCACTTCTGGCTCAACATACTGCTCACCCTGCTGGGTTTCATCCCGGGCATCATTCACGCGTTGTACGTCATTCTCAAGCACTGAGCATGATTTCAAGGGATCACTCCGCTGCCGCGAGACGCTGAACCGCTTCGAGCGACTTTTGCACGTTTTCGAACGGCGACATTCCGCCGATGGTCTCGGCAATCCGGCCATCCGCCGTCACGATGAACGTCGTGCGCTCTGCAAAGCCGTGGCCGATTTCGATGCCGCGCGTGTCCTTTGCGCCGGGACGGGCATCGGCGACGTTCAATCCGAATGACCTCGCGATCTCACCGGACTCATCGGACGCCACGGCCAGCTTGCCTGCACAGTACTCGGGATCGGCGGAGAAATCGTTGAGGCGCTCGATGCTGTCGAGCGAAACGCCGATAACGCTCGCGCCGGCTGCATTGAACGCATGCATTTTTTCAGCGAACTCACGCGCCTGGATGTTGCAGCCTTGTGTATACGCAGACGGATAGAAGTAGACGACTACATTGCCCTCCTCCAGTGCATTGCTAAGGGAGAAGATGAACTCCTCGCCTGCAAGCGATGCCTTTGCCTCAAAATCCGGTGCCGGGTTTCCGACTTCCAGCATGGCGAACGCCGGGAGCGCGATGGCGCCGGCGGCGAGAGATACAAACCAGCGAGTATTCATAGGACTTGTCCATTTTTGACAGTGGAGAATGCGAGTTATCAATGCTGAACGTTGTGGCGGCACCGTGCAAGCACGAGTGCGAGAACATAACCGAAAATCAGGAAGCAAACACTGAAAAGGGACAGCACGATTGCCATGTCCCCGGCGAACGGCTGCACCGTGGCCGCAATGTGGCGAGGCAGCGTGGCTATGGTGCCTGCATAAGAAAGCAGGGCGACCAAGGGACCGGAGTAGCGGATCGGCATTGAAACCGTCGTCATTGCGATTGCCAGAAACAGGCCGGTGACCGAACCCACAATGGCTCCGTATGCAACCACTTCCAGCGAGCCACCAGTGCTGAAGCCGGGTGGGATGTCCCGGTACAGGGCCAGCAGCCGCATCACAAGGCGCGCTCCGATGCCCAATATGAGAGCGCCAGCGACGGTGCCCCACAGAATGCCGTGCAAAGCCGCTCTGATTCCTTGCATGAAGTGCGACGCTAAGTCGCCCGGAAAGTGTTGTCAACGCTGGCAGCTTCGGCGGACGCTAACCGCGTGATTCATGGCGCAATACACAATTGGGGCCCTTTCGAACTTCACGTAGGCACCGCGCATCAGCCCTTCCCTCTTGAGTGGCGCATCATGTTATCGTCGACTCGCCCGGAGATTCTGAGCCAACGCCATGCTTGAAGCCGTCATCGACGCCGTGCGGGATGCCGCCAAAAACGAAATCATGCCGCGTTTCATGCGCGTCAGTTACGAACGTAAGGCCGATCGAAGCGTCTTCACCGAGGCCGATATCGCCGCGCAGGCGGTCATCGTCAAGCGACTCGCCGGTATCGCCAATTACCCGGTGATTGGCGAGGAAATGGCCGAGAAAGAGCAAATCGAAAAGTGGCTGGGCAGCGACGGCAATGCCTGGTGTGTGGATCCGGTTGACGGCAGCTCGAATTTCGTTAACGGCCTGCCCTTTTTTGCGGTGGCGGTAGCAATGCTGAGCGCGGGGCGACCGGTGCTCGGCGTGATTCTCGACCCGTGCTCGGGCGAACTTTTTCACGCAGAAAAGGGTAAAGGTGCATTCATGAACGGCACGCGGCTGCCGCTGAAGACGCATGTGCCAAAACTTGAAAACGCCATCGCCGGCGTGGACTTCAAACGATTACCCATAGCATTGCGCGAACGTCTCGCAAGGGAAATGCCATTCGGCTCGCAGCGCAACTACGGTGCCAGCGTGCTCGAATGGTGTTACGCGGCAGCCGGCCGCTACGACGTGTATTTGCACGGCGAACAAAAACTGTGGGACTACGCGGCAGGCTCACTGATACTGGCCGAAGCCGGCGGCCATATGTGCAGCTTCGAGCATGACGATTTCTGGGAGGCGCCGCTGTGGAAGCGGTCGGTCATCGGTGCGCTGGACGCGGGGCTATTCGAACAGTGGAATGAGTGGCTGCGGCGCCCCGGGGCGCAACACGAAAAAGCCACCACCGTCGGCTGACGGCGGTGGCTGAGGGCCGCCGACCCATGGGGTTTCAAGGGATCGGGATCAGGCGGCAAATTGCTCCTCTTCCGTGCTGCCATCCATGGCGGTCGTCGAAGACTGCCCGGCCATAATGGTGTTTTGCACGGCATCGAAATAGCCCGCGCCGACAAACGACTGGTGCTTCGCCGCGCGGAAGCCGAGCTTCTCGTCAGCGAATTCCTGCTGTTGCAGTTTCGAATAGGCGAACATGCCGTCGGCCTTGTAGGCGCGGCTTAACTGGAACATGCTGGAGTTCAACGCATGCCAGCCCGCCAGCGTGATGAACTGGAACTTGTAGCCCATCTTGCCCAACTCCTCGCGAAAGCTGCGCATCGTGTTGTCGTCCAGGTTCGCTTTCCAGTTAAAGGATGGCGAGCAGTTGTAGGCCAGCAGTTGCTCCGGGTAACGCGCGTGAATAGCGTCCGCAAAGCGCCTCGCCTGCGCCAGATCGGGCTTCGAAGTCTCGCACCACAGCATGTCCGCATAAGGCGCATACGCAAGTCCGCGCGCGATCGCCTGGTCGAGGCCTGCTTTCGTTCGATAGAAACCTTCTGCCGTGCGTTCGCCGGTGATGAAGTCCTGATCGCGGTCATCGGCATTCGACGTTATGAGATTCGCCGCATCCGCATCCGTCCGTGCGATCAGTACCGTCGGCACGCCCAGGACGTCGGCGGCAAGACGTGCCGACGCGAGCTTCGAGATAGCTTCCTGTGTCGGCACCAGAACCTTTCCGCCCATGTGACCGCATTTCTTGGCAGACGACAACTGGTCCTCGTAATGCACACCGGCGGCACCGGCGCGGATCATGTGTTTCATCAATTCGAAGGCATTCAGGTTGCCGCCAAAGCCGGCCTCGGCATCCGCGACGATCGGCGCAAACCAGTCGATGCTGTCGTCACCGTTCAATGCGTAGATTTCGTCTGTGCGCTGAAACGCGTTGTTGATGCGCTCGACCATCTTCGGCACGGAATCGACCGGGTAAAGGCTCTGGTCGGGGTACATCTGACCGGCGCTGTTGCCATCGCCGGCCACCTGCCAGCCCGAGCAATAAATGGCCTTGAGCCCGGCCTGCACTTCCTGGATCGCCTGGTTGCCGGTTACGGCGCCCAGAGCGCTAAGCGGCGCATCCTCGTTGACCAGCCGCCACAGCTTCTCCGCGCCATGGCGTGCGAGCGTGTATTCGATCTGAACCGACCCACGCAGTTTCACCACGTCGGCGGCGCTGTAGTCCCGCTTGACGCCCTTCCAGCGGGGATTTTGCGCCCAGTCTTTTTCCAGTTCCCTGATTTGTTCTTTGCGGTCCATGTCTACTCCCTTGATTTGACGGCGCGCCCCAGCGCCTTGTCCGATGCTCCGGCCTTTCTGCAGGAGCCCGTATTACGGGCGATACGCCAGGATTGGAGAACGCGGTTTGCTTCGCCCGTGATACGGGCTCCTACAATTGCCAAGTATTGTAGCGATCAAGTCTATATAATTTCACAGTAAAAATTTGACAGTGTTAATTTCACGGAGTGACATAATGGGGGGCACTGATGGGCTCATGCGCAAAGCGCATTTTCTCGGCACCAAGATCCGTAGCCTGCGCAAACGCAACCAGCTCACGCTCGAGGACCTGTCCGTCCGCTGTATCCAGATCGATCGTGACGCGGCGCCCTCGGTGTCCTATCTGTCGATGATCGAGAACGGCAAGCGGGTGCCCTCGCAGGCGCTCCTGCAGGTCATTGCCGACATTTTCCAGAAGGACCTCAAATGGTTCTTTGATGAAAGTCTCGAAATCGAGACCATCGCGACCGAATCGCGAACTGGTGGGGTTGAGGGTATTCCCCTCGAACCCGGGTTCCTGTTCTCCAACACGCTGCTGCAGACGGCAATTCCGGAGTTGCTGTCGCAAACCGGCACCACGGGCCGGCAGTTTGCCCATCTGTTGATCCGCGCGCACCAGGAAGCGCAACAGAACCGGTTTCCGGATCTCGAACGCGCGGCCGAAAAAATCGGGAAACGGCGATTTCCGCTGGACGTCGACGATCTGTTCGCTCTCGCCAAACACCTCGGACTCCGCATCCGCTGGTTCGACCAGCCGCCCTACCCCGAAAAAGGCGACGCCGAGCGGCCGTTCGACACGCTCATCCGCTCGTTCTATGAAGCGCCGAACACGGTCTACCTGAACCGGCAGCTCGAATCCCTGCCCGCTCGCATCAAGTACGACATCGCCAATCACATTGCGCATCGCGTGCTGCACGACGGTGACGGCGCGCGCACGCCACAAGTGTCGGGTGGCGTGCTTTCGCCGCGGCGTCACGACGACGAATCGCCGCACATGGACGCCAAGGACATTCTGTACGCCTGGCGCGATTTCGAATGCAGTTACTTCGCCGCAGCGCTGCTCGGTCCCAAGGCGCCGTTTCGCCAGTTCCTGGCGCGGCATGCCTACCGGATCGATTCCGGCAGCAAAGTCGACCTGTCCACCACGCTCATCATGCGCCGCATGTCGAGCGTATCGCCCTACCGGCACTGGCACTATTTCGACGCATATCCCCCCGGGCACCTGCGCGCTGTTTATCGCGGCAACGGTATTCCGTTGCCCTGGGGCAACATGCGCATGGTGCTGGATCCCTGCCAGCATTGGGCCGTGTTCCGCATGCTCAACGCACGATCGACGAAGCCCTCGGCGCAGATATCGGTACTGCGCAGCAGCGACGATGCACGGCTCTATTGTTGCGAGTCGATCCGCGGCAAGGACCCGGCCGGCAATACGCATGTCCTGTGTGCCGGCGTCGATCTGGGACCCGCGCTCGATTCGCAGGGTTTCTCTACCCAGGAGGTCATCGAGCAGATCGAGCGCAGTTGTAATCGCAGCGGGGGGGCGGCGGCGATACCGAGGGAGGCGCGGCAAAAATTGCAGTCGATCAGCAAGATCCTGAACATTGGCTGGATCGCGGACGGAGCCGCGAAGGATGCGAGCATTATTTGTCCGCGGAGCTCGGCGTGTCCGCGCGATCGGCATTGTCTCGGGCGATCCGCGGCAAGGCAGCGACCGATGATCGAGCAGATGCGCGAGCGGCTGGTGGAGCAGTCGGTCGCGTCGTAAGAGCCCGCAACGCCGGCGATACGGCGCAGAATCTCGCGCAATGGTTTGATCGCCCGTGATACGGGCTCCTACAGGGGCCCTGTTTGTGCGTTGTAGGAGCCCGTATCACGGGCGACCATCAGCGCACGACCCGGACCCCTGTAGGAGCCCGTATCACGGGCGATTATTCCGCGGCGCGAATCAAGCAACACCGACTTGCTTCGCGCGCGGGGCCGCGCTCCAACGATCAGGCGGGGAAGAAATCGATCGGCTTGGTGGTAGTGACGGTCTCGACGTCGCGCGCTTCGAAACGGAACATTTTTACGCGCTGCACCAGTTTCTGTTCCATATCCAGGTTGCCGAGCTCGCTTGACACGACTTCGCAGAAGGTGACTTCGCCGGACGGCGCGATCGTCAGTCGCAGCACCAGCTTGCCTTCGAGCGTCGGGTCTTCTCGCAACGCACGATTATAAAGCGCGAAAATCGCACCCTTGTTGCGGTCGAATACCAGCTCGATTTCTTCGCGGCTGCGTGACGGTTTGCCACTGCTGCCCGTGCGCCGCGCGGCGTCGCCGCTGTCACCGACGGCGTCGACCGGGCTTGCGACCTGGGTCGTCTGCCGCGCACCCAAACCTGCACCGCCGGTGTTGCGGCTCATCGATGCCGTGTTGATGCCACCGCTGGCCGTGCCGACACTGGAGGTAATCATTGATCGTTCGTTGCGCGCCGCCTGGCCAACACTGGCGGTCAGCGGCCGGTTATCCGCAACCTGGTTGACGACATCGCTGTCACGCAACGAGGCCAGGTCGTCGACGAACGGCATCAGCGCTGCCTGGGCGCGTTCCCTGGCACGATCCTCCGGTGGTACGACCACGGGCGGCGGCGCAAGCGGCTCGGGCGGTTTTTCAACTACCCGCTCCGGTTCGGGCCTGACGACCGGCTCTGGAACGGGTTCCGGCTCGGGCTCCACCGCACGGGGCGGCGGAGGTGGCGGAGGTCGCTTTTCCAGCAGCAATTTGGCGATGCGCGGTGGAATTTCCTCAACTTCGTAAGGATCGACCTCCGGCGTCGGAATCCACGGCCACACCACACCCAAAAACAGTGCCGCGGCGCAGACGATACCGAGCAGGCGACGGAACTTCCTTTCCTGGCCGTCGCTGGACGTCCATGGCAGTTCGTACTCTCTGTAGTAAGGAATGTCCAATCCGTTGCTCCGCGCTCTATCCGGCTCGCCTGTCGATCACTACCGGGCGGCTGCCAGGTTGTCGATCTGGTCGGAACTCTTTTGCAAGACCGCCAGCGAAATCCGTCCGTAGTCGGATGCGCTGCAGGTAGCCATGACTTTTTTCAGCAACCGGTACGGTATGTCTTTATCGCCCATGATCGTAACTTCCCGTCCGGCGATATCGTCTCGAGTTTCCTGGCGCAGCACACGTTCGTTTTGTGCAACGAGTGCCTCGCGCAGCGCGGGAATGTCGTTGCCTTGCAGGTTCATGACCTCGGCGACTTTCGCAACCGGCGACCCTTGCACGAGAATGTCCTCGGCACCGATCAGGATCACGACGGATTCCTTCGCCTTTTCTTCCGCGATCGACTCGGGAAGCTGGATGTCGCGCGCGTTAGGCAGCACCTCCACATCGGATGAGTTCACCAGCAGGAAGAACACCAGGATGGTAAAAATGTCCATCAGCGAAACCAGGTTCAGTGCGCCGCCGCGCTTGCCGCGTTCATGGCGGCGTTCCATGCGTTGTGCGCGTTGCGACTTCCTCATGGTTCAGGCGCCTCCTTCCGTTACAGGCGCATCACCGATAGAGATTTCCGGGAACAGTTCAGTGCGAACGACTGCATTGCCCTCGACCGTCTGCGCGACGCGCACACGATCCATCACTTGCACCAGGATGTCGTAGGGGATGTCAGCCTCCAGCAGAATCGAGGCGTCAGTCTTCTCCGGATAACTCTTTTTGATGTCAGACAGTTTGCCGCTCAGGGCGTCGAAGTCGTAGCCGTCAACCTCGTTCGGGTAGACACCGAGCCTGCCTACGTTGCGATCGCCCACCTCGATACCATCATCCCGAACGATAATTTCGAGCTGGAATACCAGTTCTTCCTGTTCCGCGGGTTCGCTTGAGGAGCCAGGCAGATTCAGTTCGAGAATCGCCAGACGCGAAAACACTGCGGTGATCAGGAGAAAAGGAACCAGGATCACCATCAGGTTCATAAACGCCGTAATGTTGAGGTCGGCGGTGTCGCGGTTGCGACGGCCGCCGCCCCGGCGGGCGCGAATCATGTCAGGCCCCGGCCGGCTTCAGCTGTCGTTCGGTTATGGCGTTGAGGAACTTGACACTCGCCATTTCCAGGCTGTCGACGATCTGGTTGGTCTTCGTCTGCAACAACGCGTGAATCAGAAGCAGCGGAATGGCGACCATCAGTCCGAACGCCGTTGTATTCATGGCCACCGAAATACTGGCCGATAACAGGTCAGCCTTATCGGCGGGATTCGCGTTGGATACCGCTGTGAACGCCCGGATCAGGCCGATAATGGTGCCAAGAAGTCCCAGAAGTGTCGCGATGTTGGCAAGCGTCGCAAGATAATGCGTACGCTTCTCCAGCCGCGGCAATACCTCCATGAGGCTTTCTTCCATGGCCTTTTCGACATCGTCCCGGCGACGCGCCGATTTCACGCGATACAGTCCGTAAGTCAGAATCGAGGCAATTGCCGCTTTCGACTTGCCAGTAACCGTGGCCGCTTCCTGGAAGTTACCCGCCTTGAGGAACGGCACGATCTTGTTCCACAGCGCCCGGTTACTGGCGCCGGACATGGTCAGGTAAAGCCAGCGCTCGACGGCAATGGCCAGCCCGAGTGCGAACACGATCAGGATCGGGTACATGAATGCACCGCCCTGTTGAAAAAAACGCACGATGGCGCCCAAAAAGTCCATTTGCCTGCTCCTCTTACCTCAATCTTTCGTTGTCATTCGTCGCCTGCCGCATGCAGGTCGCTGTAGTAATCCACTTGCCGGATGAACTCCTCGCGATCCAACGGTGCGAGGACTTCGTCCAGTAACGTATTCGCCGGTCGGCCCAGCAAGCTGCCGGGATCCGATTTCTGCCAGGGCACGATGTAGAGAACCTTTGGCAGCTCCTGGTTGCCCGTGATCTCCGTACGGCGCAGATCAAGTTCGTCCATGACAGCGGCTGACTGCACACGCTGCGTCCGTCCTGCCGCCAGCGCCGCGCCGGAAACCGCCGGTTCGAGCGCATCGCGTTCCGCGACCTGTGCCAATGAGGCCGGATCGGCGACTTCGGTAACCTCTTCCTCCGCCCATGCGCCGCAAACGATGGAGGCAATAGCGATAGTTGCGATCATTTGCGGGCCAGTCATCCGATTTACTCCGTCACGTTCGCAGTGCGCTGCGCCACGCTGATGCGTCGTTTGAGATCCACAACCCACTTTTCGACCTGCTCGTCGCCGCCGCCAAATTCGAGATAAAGCTCGAAGTGCTGCAGCGCGGTATCGAGCTGTTGCAGGTACAACTCATGCAGGACACCCAGGTTGTAGTGTGCCAACGCGTACCCGGGTTGCGCTGTGACGGCCTTCATATAAGCGGCTTCTGCCTCGGGGAAATAGCCCTGGCGACGATTGAGCATCCCGAGCTGGTTGAGGGCGGCCGCATTTGCCGGATCGATCTGCAGAGCGCTTTCGATGTGCGATGCCGCGGCTGCATCGTCGCCCTTCCCCGCAGCGAGAATCGCGAGATTGACCCAGGCACCCGGGAAGTCAGGGTAGTTCAGCAGGAACTCCTTGAAGCGCAGTTCGGCATCCAGTGCGTTGCCGGCGGCCATGGCCGCAACGGCCTGCTCATAAAGCGTTTGTGCCCTGTGCGGAATGCTGCGTTGCGCGTCGGACCCTGCCGCGGCGACGCCTCCGTCAGTGCGGGGCGCTGTACCGGATGCGCAGCCGGCCGATAGCACGGCCGCAAGCAGCAACGCAGGCACATGCAACATTTGCCGGATGTCAGTAGAGGGCTGTGACAACATGCTCACTCCGCTCCAACTTTGCGTAACGTGCCGGTAACAAGGCCGCAAGCGCAGTGAAACTCTTCTGCACCCAGTCGTCGTAGATACCGTCAGCGGCACGCGCGGCATTGACTTCATAGAGCTCGATAGCCTTTTCCTCGAAGGGGAATGCCTGCTCTTCGAGGAGCAACTCGTACTGCTCAAGTGCCAGTTCGTCGAGATCCAGAGGGCGTTCCGACTCCATCAGGTCCGCACTGAACCGCTGGTAGACCTCGCCAAGCCGGAATGTCGCGGCCGTGGTTACTTCGGCTACGCCATAGTCCGCGGCGCGCCCATAGGCGGCGAGAACATCTTCCATGAGGCGCTTCTTGCGTTTGAGGCTGTCGGCCAGCGGTTGATTGATGACGGCAGTCGCGAATTCCCGGCGCAGTGGTTCGGCCAGTTCGAGAGTGGACGTTGCGGCGAGGTATCGCGTGCGATCCGAGCGTTGCGATCCGGCCGTGGCATCGGCATCGACGAGGTCGCGCAATCGTTCCGTTCGTGCCTGCCTGTCGCCGCGCTCGCCGGCCAATTCCAGCAATCGGTGCCGCGCTTCGATTGATTCGGCCACGGGGTTTGGAAAGCGCCGGACAAAGTTGACAAGGACGCGCTCCTCGCCGGCGTATGCACTGCCGGACCTGTAGAGCTCCGCAGCTTTCCACAGTGCTTCGCGCTGCACGTCGGGATCGCTGTCAGGAGAGTCGGCGATGCGTTCGAATTCTCCGGCTGCTTCCGCGCTGCGGCCTGATTCCAGGTAACTGACGGCGAGCTTTGCCGTAACGTCGCCGGCGAAATCGCTGTCAGGGTAGCTGCGCCGAAATGACTCCAGTACCGCACTGGCGCGATCCCAGGATTGCAGATTGATCAATGCAGCGGCCGCGTCGTACTCGGCCGTCATGCGAAATTCTGAATTCGGTACTACATCGCCCAGGCGGGTGAAATGTACGACCGCCTGTTCGAGATCGCCACTGTCACGCGCCAGCTCACCTTGCTTGTAGATCGACGACGCAATGCGATCCTCGACTTCCCGGCGCGCCACACTGTCATCGCGTGGGGTCAGCGGCCGCAACTGATAGTAGGCCTGCTCTGCGGCTGCGAAGTCACCCAGGTCGAATTGCGCATGTGCAATCACAGTCCAGGCTGTGAGCGCGAGTTTCTCGTCGACCGGTGGCTCATGTGTGACGACTTTCCGGGCCACGGCGATAGCCAGATCGAACTGGTTTTGCTGGAAAAGATCTTCGGCAACCGTAGTGAGTACCGCGGTGGACTCCGGGTGCTCCGGATAGGCGTCAGCGAACCTCAAACCGCTGTCGAGATAGCGACGGTGCCATTCGAATTGCGCAGCTCCGGCCAGGTTGGCTTCGTGTTTGCGATAGGCCAGTAGCGCCGCGTATGCAGCCTCTGCGGAATGTTCGTGACGCGGATAATTATAGGCGCTGCGCTCGTATTCGAGTGTCGCAGCCTCGAAGTCGCCACTCTCGAACAGAATTTCCGCCAGCAGGAAGTTCGTGTTGGCACTGTCAGGCTCACCCGGGAAATAGTCGAGGTACTTCCGATACCATCGTGCTGCCTCCTGGTACGCGGGACGCTTGCCGTCCTTCTGGGCCTCGGCGTGGTAGAACTGCGCGACGTCGTTGAGGTTTTCCTTGAGATGCGCCGCCACCGACGCATTGTCCTCGCGTGCGTTGCGTTGCCAGAACGGGCCATCCATTCCGTAGCGCTCGACGAAGCGCTTCTTGCCTTCCAGCACGAGCGTCGGAAACTCGCCACGCTTGTATGCCTCGATCACTGCTACTTGCAGCAAGGGTGCCTTCTGGTGATTGGGATCCTGCTCGACGAATGCCTCAAACGTCTGCGCGGCATCGACGTAGCGCTCTTTCTCCAGATACAGGTTTCCCAGATTCATGAAGATCACGTAGCCGTAAGAAGGTTGACGCCGCTTGTCCAGGTACGGCGCAATACTTGCCGGGCCGTCCAGGTACGAGAAACTGATGCTCAGGACGCGAAACGTGTCCTCCACCAGTTCACGCTCCGCCCTGCCAAGGGCATCGAGTCGTTCTTCGCCATCCGTGATGGCGACACCGGCAAGCTTGCGGTCCAGTAAATCGAAAAACGGATCGAGACTCTGTTCGTGCTCGGCCTGCTTGAACAGGGACCAGCCCAGCTTGTAGAGCGACTGCTCATAGAATCGCGAGGCTACTCCGTGCGTAACGACATTGCGGTAGGCCGACTCGGCCGCGTAGTAGTCTTTCTGCAGGAACAGAATTTCACCGCGCCTGAACTGAACTTCATCGATAATTGCCGTTTCCGGATAGCGCGTTACCAACTCGTCCAGTACGCGCAGCGCGTCGTCCGTCCGGCCACCTAGCTCATGCGCCCGCGCCAACTGGTAAAGAACCGTGTCGTTGCGTCGATAGTCCGGGTACGAATCCAGTAACTGCTGGAAAAGGGACACGGCACTCGCATGCCCTGCCGAATCGACCATGTCAAACTCGCTTGACAACTGCTCGACTTCGGTCGCTTCGAGCTCGAGATCCGCGAGCCGTCGCATTGCTTCGGCACGCAATTCCGGATCGTCCGATACCAGCTCGAGAAAGCGACGATAGCTGTCCCGTGCCTTGTCGGCGCTGGCATCGATCTGGCCACCAGTCGGCACCTCGATGCGGCGATTCTCCAGACTCTTGATGGTGTCTTTGGCGTAAGCGCCCGGCGCAAGGCTTGCGGCCAGAAGAATCGCCGTCGTCCAGGAGACCAGTCGACAGGCTGTCATTGCGATACCTCACCGACCGTCGAAGACAAGTCGTAGATCGCGGCCAGCGCAAATCGTGCCTGCACAGTGTAAGTTGCAAGACGACCCTGCTGCGCCCGAAGTTCTTCGACCGCGATGGACTGCAGGAAAGCACGTTGCTGCCTCATGGTTGTGTCGACACGTGTTTGCAGCGAATCGATGCGCGGAGTCAAGCCGGCAATCCGCGCGTTGAATCCATTGAAGGTCTCTGGCTCCTTCTGCATCGAATTGTCGATACTACGACGCGCTCGCTGCGTTTCCACCAGTGCCTCGCCGGTCAGGCGGACATCACGTCGAAGGGCCCACAGGCGCTCCTTGAACGCTGCGTCGAGCTGCCACTGAAGCACACCTTTCAGAAGCGCGACCTTGTTGCGCGCCTCTTCGGCCTCGGGAATATCGGCAGCGAGCACCGGAGTATGTTCGAGTGCTGCAATCTCACGCCACAATGCGGCTTCTGCACGGCTCGCAAGCGCCAGCGAATCACTGCTGCGCTCGATATTGTTCAATTGCGCGTCGAAATCCAGCTTCTGCGTTACGAGCTTCTCGACGTCAGCCTCTTCGAGACTTGCCTGAATGTGTGGCAAGCGCTGGTAGTAGGCAAGCTCGCGCGTCTCCAGCATGTCCTGGAAGACCTCGACGTTCTGCCGCCAGCGATCGAGATTGCGCGCCAGGTAACGCAGGTCGCGATAGTTCTTGAGCGCTTCCTGAAACTCATGGGCTGCCATCAGGTGATAGAGGTAACGCGACTCCGTGCCGTCCGGCAGTGTGTCCAGCTTCCAGTACCAACCGGTAGCGCCTTCAGGATCGTGCGCCAGAAACTCGTCGAGAAGGGCACCCTGCTCGATGCGTGCGATGGCCTGTTCGATGCGCTGTCCTTCTGCATCGAAAGCATCGATTGCGTGCAAATAGTAGTCGGCCGCATGACTGATCGAATCGAGTTTGGCCATTGCATACGGCACCGCCAGCAGCGACTCCTGCACGGCGGAATCCAGCAAATTGCGATCGCGAAGTTCGAGCCAGGGAACCAGGGCATTGCGGTAGTCCCCGCGTTCGGCGTCTGCCCAGCCGGCCCCGAGGAGAGCCTTGTTGGAAAACGGCCCCGCGAGCCGGACACGTTGCAATGCCGGTTTGGCAGACTCGGGCTGCCCATCCTGAAGAAATGCGTAGCCGAGGGCCAGATTCGCTTTGTCGCGCAGTGCGTTGAGTTCCTCGCTGCGGGTTTTGCGCTTGCCGAGGGCGTCGAGAATCAGCTCGGCTTCAGACACCCGTCCGCTGCGGACCATCGCGACGCCGAGGTTGAACTGTGCGTAAGAAGCCCATTCGTTGCGCCCCTTCCAGTCGGCCAGAAGTGCGATCGCATCGTCGAAGCGCCCGCCGTCGATGTGAATCTGCGCTTGCAGCAGTTGTCTTTCCGCCGCAAGCGCTTCGGGGAGATCGCCCTGGATGCTGTCGAGGGCCACCTGGGACTTTTCCGGGTAACCCCTCTGGTTCCAGATCTTCGCGAGGAAAAACCAGGTGCGGTCACGAATTTCCGGCTCGACGTTTCCGGCCAGCAATCGTTCGAAAATTTCCGCGGCGCGCAAGTGGTGTCCATACGACAGGTAAAGGCCGCCGAGCAATAACTCGGCTTCCGCGTCGTGGTGATCGATGAGTTGCTTCTCCTGAGCAACCAGCGTGCGAACTATCGCCGGGAAATACTTTTCCTGGTAAAAGTAATAGAGCACTTCGCCGTAGTGCGCATCCTTCACGACGACGGGCGCAGTCAAAGTCTCCGCAGCCACGGGCTGCCAAAGAATTGCAGCGGCGGCGAGTCTACAGATTGCAGCCAGAATGGGGCGAGGATCGCGCAACGATCACTCCCATTCCTGGATAACAAACTCGGGCTGCTGCTTGCTTGCCTTGTCCGTAATTTTGAGTTCGAGGTATTTCGCGCCAATGCCCTTGTTGAAAGTCATCGTGGCGCCCCGCCGGTAGTCGCGTACATGCGGTCCCTCGCCGGTAAAGATAGCCACCAGTTCGTGCTCACCAACTTTCAGGTTGTCCATGTGCACGCGATGGACGCCGCCGCGTAACAGGGCGGCAGCCTCGCGCTCGGTATAGAGATAATTGGCAACGTCCTTGCCATCGATTCTCAGGGTCACGGAGTCGAGATCGAAGTACTCGCCGACATCCATCGATATAAAGAAAGCGACCTGCGAATTCGCAGGGAACAGCAGTTCTTCCTCCAGCAGGAACA
>CAYVLL010000027.1:0-20037 GCA_964452235.1 uncultured Woeseiaceae bacterium | reverse complement strand
CGAGCAGGTCTTCAAGGACGAATCCGTCGCGCTTGCCATTGATGCTCATCTGGTGACGACTCGTCCAGGCACCGGACGGGTTGTACGAATAGGCAACGTCAAACGCAGGCGACAATCGCCACTCACCTTTCTTGTCCATGAGATAGGCAATGTTCTTGACGTGGTCATCGTGATTGCGTGCGATGACATTGAACACGGCGCGCCGGAACTGCTGCTCGATGTCACGCATCGGCAAGCCGAGACGTCGAATGGCCTGCAGCGCCTGCTCGTAGGAGTAGGCGTCCGGTTGATTGAAATCGTAGTGGAGCATCGCGCAAAGCGACTGCATATGAAGTTTTTCGTTACTCTCCGTGCGATCGAAGCGCCGCGTCATGAAATGTGCCCGACCCCCTTCACGATGAAGGCGGCATTCGGTCATTTCGATCCCCGCCGCGACGGCCATCCGGTAATAGGCGTATTCGGTCAGCCCGTATCCCAGCGGATCGGCTACCTCCTTGTCCTTGTTTCCGGCAACGCCGTCAAATTTCATCAGCCATTGGCTGAATCCCCGGGTTGCCGGGACCTGCCCGGATCGGAACTCGCCCGTGGTTTCGTTCCAGGCCAGGATCGCCTTGGCGCGCGCGCCGCCTGCGGACGTGCCGACCCGAATGATGTCCTCTATGACTTTCGCGTCATCGGCACCTGAAAATTTTCCCGCCAGGCTGATGCGCTCATCGAGGACACGGTTTGCAAGTTGCACCAGCGCTGCTATCTCTATTTTCTTGCGGTTGGCAGGAGCTCCGAGAATAGCCGGTTGGAATTCCAGGGCGCCCATGCCGCGTGTGCCGATGTAACAAAGCCGCTCGACCGGGTTGAAACTCTCGGCCAGGCGTCCCTGGCTGGCGAGCCAGGCATCGATCAGTGCGTTGCCGAATTTGTCCGGCAGGGAATCCGCAAGCATGCCGGGCAAACCCCGAAACGTTTCCCGCGACAATGCAGGAAATTCGTACGGCGTAATTCGGAGCGGCATCATTAGCGGCGCCACCTGTATATTGCTGTCGACAAATTCAGGGGAATACTGGAACACGCCGATCTCGCGATCGTCGAGCCAGCTAATCGCACCGATCTGGCGTCCCCAGAGATTAACGCTCGCGTCCGTCATGGCTGGTCGGAATCGTCCGCCCATTGCCATTCAGCCGCGTCGTCATGCGCTTTGGGGCGGGCGCGTTGCCGCTCGCGGCCCTTGAGGCGGACGCGATCGATAGGCCTGACGCCGGGGTCCGGCAAAAGTGCTTCGAGGCGATCGGCCAGCCCCAGTGCCAGCATGACCCGGATGAGCGTGTCGAGGGACACCCCCCCGCCGTTTTCCAGTCGGGTTATGGTGCGGCGGGAGACCCCGGCCTCTTCGGCGAGCTGCGTCTGGTTGATATTCCTCGCCAGACGAATATCCTCGAGTCGCCGGCCGAGGTCTGCTTCGATAGCTTCGCTGACGGCAAGGTTGTAGTCAATTTTTTGCGCCATATACTGCTCAAAATTCCAATTAAATGTCTTTTTGAGCAGTATATGGCGCAAAATTCAAATAGCAAGCGTACGGCATATATTGAGCCGAATATGGCTCACAAAAGACCCTTAAGGCGGATATTGAGATGAAATCAGCGCATCAGGAACCTGGCATTGCTATCCCGGACCGGGCACCGGACCGGCAGCGCCGCGCGATCGTTACTGCGCTTGTCACCGGCGCAATCACCCTGCCATTCGGAGCGCCTTTGCAGGCGGCCGATTCGACAGCGATGGAAGTCTGGACCGGGCCTTCCTGCGGCTGCTGCAAGGACTGGGTCCGGTATATCGAGGCCGAAGGCTTTGACGTCACGAGTCACGACGAGGGCAACGGCGAGGCGCGTGCCCGCCTCGGCATGCCGGTCCGTTTCGGCTCCTGCCACACCGCGGAGATCGACGGCTATGCGATCGAAGGGCATGTTCCGGTCCGGGAGATTCGCCGCTTGCTGGAAGAACGGCCGGATGCAATCGGCATCGCCGTTCCGGCGATGCCGCGCGGCTCCCCCGGAATGGACGGGCCTGCTTACGGCAATATCCAGGACCCGTACGATGTGTTGCTTGTTGCAGAGGACGGTAGCGCCAGCGTCTTTCAATCCTATCGGTAGAGACGCATACGGGTTGCTTGCCCCGCAGCACCCTTTCGCAGTGCGGAACTTACTCGACCGCCACCATGGGCGGTGGCTCGCAGCTCGCATCCTCATCCAACCCGAGTTCGATCGGCGTCAGCAAAGAAGCGATTGCCTTGCTGACATTCGGATCGAACTCGATATCGTCGAACGGTCCCTCGAACCTCAACGGAAGACGCATCGATATGAGGCTGAAGTCTTTTGCCCGCGGCACGAGGTGGATGTTGAGATGCTGTTCGCCGAGTCGAATCTCTCCCTTGCCATAAAGATTGAAAGTACCCGTGTCCATGATCATCTGCTCCGATCGGGCGACACCATCCTCGACTACAAAATCCACTATCGCGCAACGTATCGGCGTCGTGTCATCCTTGTCGAAGTCCGAGAATATGGCGGTAAACACATCACCTGCGAGACGCGTAGCAAGCTCATCCGGCATTTCGCCGTCCTCGAGGAAGAGCACCATGCGCCCTGCAGTCGAATTGATTACGCTTTCGCCGTCGTGCCCGCTCGCTCGCAGGCTGATGGTGCCGTCAAACCTTCCGGTAACACCGTCAAGCTGGTGGATGCCTGCAATCAGAGCCGACAGTGATGCATCCTGCAAGGCCGCTTCGAAGTCCATGGACGTTTGGCCTTCCTCCGGTGTCAGGTTGAATTTTGCCGATAATTCGGCGTCGCTGATCGTTGCCTTCTCGACTGTGCTGGACAGCGAGCCATGATCCAGCAATGTGTGAATGTCGAGTTGGCCGAAGGTCACACCATAAATCCGCGAATCTTTCGCCCGAAAGCGGAAATCGGCGTCGAACTTTTCAGAGAAATCCAGCAAATTGGAGAACAGATCGCCTTCGGGCAGTACGTCGGATACCTTCCTGTCGTCAGCGTCTGTTTCGTCGTCAGCTTCAGGATATTCAAGATTCGCTACCGCGAGGGTGCCGTCAAAAAAACGCCGCTCGCCGCGATCGCCAATATGGAGGTCGCCCGTCAGCTGACTGTCACCGCGCTTCGCAAGGATGTCCGTCAGCTGCCAGTCCAATTCTGGATCGCTGATATTCATTTCAACGTAAAGGTCCGGTTCGTCGTCACCCGGCTTTTCGAAAGTCACAAACAGGTCCAGGTGCGTCGTGTGATCACGGCTCATGGTGCCATCGATCTGTGCGATTGAATCACCGACCGTTACCGAAGCGCGCAATGGAACGCGTGACATTGGATCTCCGTCCAGCAGGTTACCGCCCTGTGCTCGAATTCCCAGGCTTCGGTCACCAACACTGCCATCGATAGTGAGCGTCACGGGGAGATCGCCGCGCTGGCGCCCGAGTTCCAGATGATCGATTCGCGCGGTGCCGGTTAGTCGCAGAGGCAACGTCGTTTCCAGGTTGGCCTGCAGATCCGATGCTACCAGCACCAGGTCGGCGGGATCCGCCATAGCTCCCTTTATATTGCCGGCAGACACAAGGAAGTCATTGTCGTTGCTGATGTTGCGTGTGTCGGATTGCAGGTTGCGCACCTCAAATTTTCGCAGGGACCAGTCGAATCGATGCAGCCACTCGGACATGGCATTTACGAGCGGATCCCAGTAGAGAGCGCCTTCTTCCTCACTGACCGGTACGGTGATGCGCAGGCCATCGATGGTAATTTCATCGAACGTCAGCGTACCTATGACGAAAGACCACGGATGCACCCTGAATGACGCCGTATCGACTTCAATGAGTTCGTATTCGAGATTTTCGGCGTTTGCGACTCGCAGGCCCTCGATCTGAATCAAAGGCCGCCACTCGAAGCTTCGCTGTAAACTCTGGATTCGCAGATCCACGCCATAACGCTCCAGCATCCGCTCCGAAGCCACAGCGCGAATGCGCTCGCCGTCGTACCAGCCGAGAATCGCTGTGTAAGCTGCCGCGGCCAATGCCACGACGCCGACTGTTGTCAGGAGTAATCGCCTCAACTTCCTGCGCCTCGAGAATCGCTGCCTCCTCTTAAAGCAAGTTTCGTACCGTTCCGGGACTGATCCGCATTCAAGCGGCCTTTCGGAGACGTATCTGCCATACAGCGTGTAAATCCTGCAATCGGCCGCACCGTTTTGCATTGCGTCTCGCCCGAAACGGTGCTTGCAGCGCATGGCACGGCTCTTGCTTGGCTAGTACCGGTAGCCGACGAATCGGCGGAGGGCGGGACTCTGAAAATCTCAATTACGCGACCATTTGGCCCGGCATTCCGGATGTTGAAACCGGCCGGTGTACTAACCAGTGTTCTGGCGGCCTTCTTCCTGTCCGGCTGCGCCACGCAAGCCGCCGATCCGGTGGAATCGGAGTCGGTGCGGGTACCTGACTCGGACAACACGGCGATGGAAAACGATTCGGGCGACGTCGATCCAAACGTCATCAGTGTCGATCCGAACGTCGTCAGCTATGACGATTACAACGATCCCCTCATGCCTTTCAACCGGTTTGTATTCGGCTTCAATGACATTGTTGGACGTTACGTTCTGATACCGCTCGGCAAGGGCTATGCAAGGATTATTCCGGACCCCGTCGATAAGCGGGTCAGTAACTTCTTCGATAACGCGGAGTCGCCGATATATGCCGTAAACAACCTGTTCCAGGGCGAATTCAGGTCGAGTGGACGCAACCTGGCGCGATTTGGCATCAACACTACTATCGGCCTTCTGGGTCTTTTTGACCCGGCCCAATCCTGGTTCGGACTGGAGCGTGCCGAAACGGATTTCGCCGCTACGCTTGCGCATCACAACGCCGGTTATGGCGCGTACCTCGTATTGCCGTTCTTCGGGCCTTCGGACACGCGAAACGCAACCGCACGAGTGGTCGACTATTTCCTGCATCCCATTCCGTATGTGCTCGACAACCCCGAATCCTTCATGGTGATGAGTTACGGCTTCTTCCATGATTTCGCGCATCAAGCCGAGGACTACGAGAAACTGATCGAACAAAGCGAAGACCCCTACATCTTTATGCGCAACCTGCACCTGCAGGGAATCCAGCGCGACGCCGCCTACAGAAAGTAGCCGAAGCGCGTGAAGAACCTGAATCTCACAAGCGCGTGGGTGATCCTGCTCGGTGTCATCGCTGTTACCGGCGTGCTCGGCTGGCAAACACGGCATTTCGAAATCGATGCTTCCGCGGATACCCTGCTGACGCACGGCAATGAGAAATACATCCAGAGCAAGCTCGTCTCGGAACAGTTCTCGCCGGAGGAGTTCCTGTTTGTCGCCTACCAGCCGAAGGACCGGCCATTGCTTTCCGCGGAGACTTTCGAGGATTTGCGGTCGCTCAGTGACGAGATCGAGCAAATTGAACGCGTCGAGTCCGTCCGCTCCATCCTCAATGTTCCACTGCCCACCCTGGCCGGCGGGGCAAGCATGGGCGATATGGATCCCGCGGCACTGACGATTGAGCGCGCCGGCTTTTCCGTCGACGAAATTGCGACGGCGCTGCAGGATCACCCGATCTACGAAGATCTATTGGTCAATAGCGAACTCACGGTCACGGCACTGCAGGTCCTGTTCCGGCCGGACAGTGAACTGGCGGCGCTGCAGAGCAGGATAACAGCGCTTGAAGCCGCCGCTTTGGAGGACACGCCGGGCGAAGAAGATAATGACGAACTGGAACAACTGCGACTCGAAGCGGCCCCGTTGCAAAAGGCGTTGACCGACGTTCGCAATGCTGAGGTCGAATCAATTCGACGTATCGTCGCAGAGTACGAAGACACTGCCGATATCTACCTCGGTGGTGTTCACGTTCTTGGATACCAACTGGTGGAGATCGTCCGCAACGATCTGGTCGTGTTCGGTGCGGCCATCGCCTGCCTGATTGCCATACTTTTGCTGGTTCTGTTCCGCGAGTTTCGCTGGATTCTGGTCGCCTTCGCATGCTGTTTGACGAGCATTGTGTGCACGATTGGCCTGTTTGGGCTGCTCGGGTTCAAGGCCACGGTTATTTCCGCGAACTTCATCGCGTTGCAGCTGATTTTGACCCTGGCCCTTGTCGTGCACCTGATCGTCCAGTACCGGGAGTATGCGCGCGTCAATTCGGGTTGGCAGCAACCGCGGCTCATCCGCGAAACCATGCGCACCAAGATTCCGCCCAGCCTGTATACCGCGGTAACTACCGCGATTGGCTTCGGGTCGCTACTCGCAAGCGGACTGGAACCGGTGATCAGCTTCGGCTGGATGATGATGATTGCCATGGCTGTTTCGCTGGGCATCACGCTGCTTCTGTTCCCGGCGCTTCTGACCGTTCTGAATCGGCGTACCGAGGTCGATGAGACCGGCATAGTCCGTCGCTTGCTGGGCGGTTTCGCCGAGCTGTCTATTTCGCGGCCGGCATTGGTCGGAATCTTCACTTCAATCCTGTTCCTGGTTTGCGTCGCCGGATTTCTGCGCCTCGACGTCGAAAACAGCTTCATCAACTATTTTTCCGAATCCACCGATGCACATCGTGAACTGACATTCATCGACCAGCATATGGGCGGTTCGACGCCTCTCGATATTGTTTACACGACACCCCCTGCTGCAGCGGAACTCCTGATGGAGGCGGAAACATTCACGACGATGCAAAAAATACAGGCATTGCTCGAGCAACATGAAGCGGTTGGCAAGATTCTCTCCCTGGTGAACTACACGGAACTGGCGCGAGAAGTGAATGACGGAATGCCACTGACTGAATACGAGATAACGGCAGCGTACCGGTTGATGGACGAGGACCTGCGTGAAACGCTGCTGGGGTCCTATTTCTCGCCTGAGTCGCGCGATGTGCGCATCAGCTTGCGGATTCAGGATACGACACCGGACCTGAATCGCAGCGAACTGTTGCAGTCCCTGCGCAGCGATGTCGAGGCGGTCCTCGGCGAGGACGCAGAGTACAGGATGACGAACCTGTTCGTACTTTACCAGGACATTCTGGAGCGGTTGTATCGTTCGCAAATAGTGACATTGGGCATCGTTTTCGTCGCCGTATTTATCGCCTTTCTCGTTATCTTCCGCTCGCTGCGAATCGCGACAATTGCCACTGTCCCGAACGTCCTGGTCACGGCAACGGTGTTCGGCATCATGGGCTGGTTTGGAATCGCGCTCGACCTGATGACAATTACGATCGCCGCCGTCGCCATGGGCATCGCCGTCGACGATGCCATCCACTACATTCATCGCTATCGAATCGAAGCGAGCAAGTCGGACCCGGCCACGGCCATTCGAAAGACCCATGCCAGCGTCGGTTTCGCCATTCTTTATACGACGCTGATTGTCGTAGTCGGATTCGGTTCGCTCGCGTTCTCGGACTTTGTGCCCAGCGTGTTGTTTGGCCTGTTGACCGGCGTTGCGCTGTCGGGCGCAATGCTGTTCAACGTTACCGTATTGCCCGTATTGCTGGCGCGCTTTCCGGAGAAACGTTCAATCAACCGGCAAGCGTTGTCCAGAGGAACTGCGTGAGCTTGATTATGATCGTCACCGCCGCCACTGCGGCGAGGACCAGAAGCAGAATGGCGCCCGCGACTACCCAGCGACTGCGGGTTCGTGTCGGAGTCGGCCTGTTCAGGTACGACTCTAACAATGCGATGTTGCGTATGTTTGCCTTGAATGCGAAATCGAACAGGTCGCCGGCAATGGGAATCGCCCCCACTACGAGATCCACCAGGACGTTCAGCCCCATGCGCAGAAGGACGCTTTTCGGCACCTTCAAGCGCGCTGCCTCCGCGACGATGTACGAGGAGACGCATGCCGTGGCGAGGTCGCCGACCACGGGGAACAGGCCAATGATGCCATCCGCGCCGATCCTGAACCCGCCGGGCAAGCGGACGGATTTATCCATCAACCACGCCAGCCGCTGCAGCCGCGCCAGTGTCCCGGCCGAGCGAATGCGTTGCTCATCAGTTATTGAGGTCAAGGCTGCCATTCGTAGTCCTGCGCACGCCGGTATTCCGGTGCCAGATTCGGCGATCGGTTCGACATCGTCTGTTCGCCAACACACATTGTGCCGGGCCCATTCCAATACATCGAGATCGGCGTTGCGCTGTTAGACTTGCACCATGCTGTTAGTCGTCATTGGCGCCGTTATCGGCCTGCTTTTTGGTAAATTCCCGGGGCTGCTGATCGGTGCCGCCCTGGGCTACTTCGCAAGTCGAGTTCTGCGACACAACCTGCTCGGCCAGCTGCAGGTGGCCCAATCTCAGTTACTCGATTCGACTTTCTCGATCATGGGAGCGCTTTGCAAGGCAGATCGCGTGGTAACGCGCGATGAGATCAAGGTCGTCGAGTCCCTTTTCGACCGTCTGCATCTGCAGCGCGAACAGCGCGCGGCTGCGAAGGCTGCTTTTAATCGCGGCAAGGCTCCGGATTTCGATGTTGACGCGGCAGTCGACCGTTTCGCACAGATTGCACGCGGTCGTGGTCCGCTGTTACAGCTCTTTCTCCAGCTGCAGTGCATTGCCGTTGCCGCCGACGGGCAGGTGCATCCGGCAGAGCACGAAATGCTCGTTCGCATCGCGCGGCGCCTTGGCCTTACCGAACAGGACGTGGCACAACTCGAGGCGCTGCTGCGCATGGCCTCGTCCGGGCCATCGACCGCCGGCACTCCCACCCGTGCCCGTATCGACAGTGCCTACGCCGCCCTTGGCGTGAGTCGGGAGGCCAGCGACAACGACATCAAACGTGCCTACCGGCGCCTCATTAGCCAGAACCACCCTGACAAACTCGCCTCGCGGGGCCTGCCGGAAAGCATGCGCGAAATCGCCGAGGAACGGTCGCGCGAGATCAATACCGCGTATGACCTGATCAAGGAGTCTCGGCGCCTCTCACATTAGCGGTTCCAGCGCCGTCGTGATGCGTTTGGTCTGGTCCGCCGTAATCATGCTGGTCAGAACGCCGAGAAAGCGGCCATCCTGGACGCCTGATACGATGTATTGCCAACGGTAAGCTTGCAGCACCTTCTCGTGAATAGCCTGTTGCTGGTCGTCGGTAAAAGATCGATCGCACGTGCCGATAAAATAATCGGCATCGGCAGCGGCCTGGCCCTGCAGGATACCGTCAACGGCAACGACGAGGTCGATCAGGTCGGTGACGCCCTGCTCGCGCTCCTCCGGCGTCACCTTTGCATCTTCGCGCCGCCATTCCAGTTCATCCATGATCGCGTGCTGCGACTCTTCCTTCCAGTGGAACAGGAATACATCTTTCCACAACGGTGAGAGGTCTGCCTGTGGCTCGATGCTCTTCTTGTAGTGCACAAGCGTGAAGATTTCGATGTGGCAAGTAAGCGCAAGTACCGCCCAGGTATTCTTGCTCAGCACCACTTTGGCCACTTCATTCGCATCGGCGGTTACAACGTAACCTGCCGGCATGTCCTTTGCCGCCAGCAGTTCGATGCGCCGGAACAGTTCCTGGTGCTTCAGCTCTTCATCACTGAACCGCACAAGCGCCTCGAGCGCGGTCTGGTCGCCGAACCAGTGATCCCTGCTGACATCGAGTATCTTCGCGTTGATGTAGCGCTCGATCAGTCCGAACATGTTTGCATAGGTGCGGCCCTGGACCTGGCTGAGAAAGCGCTGATCCTCGACGTTCAGGAAGTCGAGAGTGTCAACCAGTGACAGTCCATCCGGCAGGAATTTCTGGCCGATGTCCAGGTCACGGTTGCGGATGACGTCCTTGTCGATGTCCCAGCGCACGCGCTTCGAAATATCGATGCAACGTGCGTAACGTTCAGTGTCGGTGGCGGGTATGGCGTCGAACATTGTGATCTCCCGGGCGCCTGCTGGCGCAAATTTACGTGGCTTGTGTAGGTAATGGTCAGATAATCCTCTCTCCCCGCCTATGGGACGGATGTCCCGATCGGTACCGAAATCGGTCGGGGAACGCGTGAGGTTTGTCCCGGCGCGCGCTAGACTGGGCCAGACGATCGATCGGCGTACGCAATTATCGCCATGCAGCAAAGCGTCAAGATCACCCGGACGATGGACGGCGTGAACCTCGCCTGGGCGAGTGCGGGCAGCGGGCCCACACTTGTCAAGGCTTCCAATTGGCTGTCACACCTGGAGTTCGACCTGGACAGCCCGGTGTGGCGACACTGGATCCATTTCCTGGCCGGTCATTTCCACCTGATTCGCTACGACGAACGCGGCTGCGGTATGAGCGACTGGAATGTTGCTGACCTGTGCCAGGAACGCTGGTTCGACGATTTCGACGCCATCGTGAAGGTGGCCAGGCCGGCTGCACCCTTTATCCTGCTGGGCATCTCGCAGGGCGGTGCTGCGGCCATCAGTTACGCCGCACGTCATCCGCAACAGGTGTCACATCTTATCCTGTACGGGGCCTATTCCCGGGGCTGGAACGATCGCGACAACTCCGACGAGGCACAGCGCTTTCGCGCCATCAACCAGTTGATCGGACTCGGCTGGGGGCAGAACAACCCGGCCTACCGGCAAGTGTTTACGGCTCGTTTCGTGCCGGAGGGAACGCAGGAACAGTTCGACTGGTTCAATGAGCTGTGCCGCAAAACAACAACGCCCGAAATTGCCAAACGACTTCTGGAGGAACGGGGACGCGTGAACGTCTCGGAATTGTTGACCCAGGTGAAAGTACCGACTTTGGTGCTGCACTCCAACGAGGATGAAATCGTCCCGTTGTCCGAAGGCAAAAGGCTTGCAACGATAATTGCGAATGCACAGTTCGTGCAGCTCGAATCACGGAATCACGTATTGCTCGAGCATGAACCGGCGTGGACCCGCTTCAAAGAAGCGGTGCTGGAATTTACCAACGTTGCACCACGACCCGATTCCGAGGACCCGATATTCGAGGTGCTGTCACCCAGAGAGCGTGACATTCTTCTGGGCATTGCCGACGGCCAGACCAACATCGAAATCGGCCGGCAGCTCTTTATCAGCGAGAAAACCGTGCGCAATCACATCACCCGACTCTTCGAAAAACTCGGCGTGCAATCACGAGCGCAGGCAATCGTGCTGGCGAAGGACAAGAGGTTACAGGGTCGAGCCGATGTTCCCTGACAGATTGCCGGCGGACGAACGAAATTCGGTTCGACCCCGCGCCGGTTACTGATCCGCCGCGCGCGCCGCGTCGTGTTTCAGGCGCATCACGCGGCCACGGCTGACGTACAGCAGATCGCTGATTTTCAGCACCAGCGAGTTCTCGTACTTGTCGAGCCGTCCATCCGCATAGGCGATTTGCCACAGCATGCCGATGATTCTCGCCTTCTCGGCTTCAGTCATATGCTGGTGCAGCAGTTGCGTGAATTCGTGCAGGGAGACGAGCTCTTCGGCCTCACTTCTCGCCTCCTCGATCAAATCGATGGCTTCTTCCGGCCCAAGGCCGAAATGCGATTCGGCCAGCGCCCGGAGATGGTCCAGTTCGCTCTGGTTGAACTCCTTGTCGGCCAGCGCGACGTCGAGCATGAGCACTGCCGTCGCTCTGCGAATCACCTTTTCCCGCGCAGCCGGGTCGGCTTCGCTCGACTCCGGCTCGGAAATGGCGCCGACGATCTGGTCGAAAAGCCGCCTGATCAATATCCTGCCTCATTCTGAAAAACCTCGAAGTGCACATGATCGCGATGACGGCGCGGAAATTCAACGAACTGCAAAGACAGGCCAATGCAGGCATTCGTCCCGTTGGCTGGAGCACGTCGCTGGTCAGCGACACTTGTTTGGCCCGGGGTCGCGTGCTACTTACTCCTATATAAGGGCGTTACGGAGGGGATGAAATGTTTGAGCGCGGCAAGAAGGGTGAAGGAACGGACGAGGCAGCGGACTTCAGGCCGGCCGCACCTCAGCGTAATGCCGAGCAGTCAAGACCGGCGGCATCCGGTCTCAATGGCGAATGTGCCGTCATCGGTCGATCTATCGAGATAAACGGCGACGTTCGCGGCAACGAGGACCTGCGCATTGAAGGTGATGTCAGCGGCACCGTCGAGCTGAGAAACAGCAATCTGACCATCGGCAAGGAAGGCAAAGTCAGGGCCGATGTGTACGCGAAGTCAATCACGGTGGATGGAACCACGGAAGGCGATCTGTATGCATCTGAGCGGATCATCGTGCACATCAGTGCGCATGTGCGCGGCAACATCACCGCACCGAAGGTCGGGATCGAGGAAGGTGCCAGGTTCAAGGGATCTATCGAGATGGACCAGGACGCGGTCGAGAAAGCACTCGGCAAGGTGAACATGAAGGCAGCGGCCAAGCCAGGCGGTGAGCGTCCGGCCGCCAAACCAGGCGAGCCGAAGATCGCGCAGAAGGATCTCGTCAAGGAAGCTTCATCGGGAATTGGTCCTCAAGCCGGAGCGCGATAACGGTCAGGACTACTTCCAGGGGTTCAGCGATGGGTCGGGCGACGGCCAGGGCGCCGATTGAGCCGACAGCCGTACTCAACGCACCACTGTTCCGGCAGCTCGTCGGTCAACTTGATGGGGCCGGCCGTCGTATCGTCCTCGACCTCGGTGCGGCATCGACACCCCTGCTCTCGCTGCTCGGCCGGTCGCGGTGCCGCGTGGAAATTGCTGATTTGGCCGTTGAAGGCGGCATCGACCGACTGAACAGCGATGCACCGGTGGACGTTCTTGTCGCATTGGCAGCATCGCTGCTGCCCGAGCACCAGGCAGATGATGCCGTCGATCTCGTACTTTGCTGGGACTTGCTGAACTATCTGAAGCCGCACGCAATGTCGGCCCTGATGAGCGCCATCGCAGCGCGCGGTCGCCCGGGCATGCTCGCACACGCACTGATCGTTTACTCGGAGCGCTCGATGTCGGAGCGCCCAGGACGATACGTGCCAACCGAGGATCTGAAGCTGCTCGATCGCGCCACTCCCACGGCGATGATCGCCGCACCGCGATACTCCCCGGAGTTTCTCGGCAGCAACATGGGCAATTTCGCGATCGAACACGCGAGATTGCTCGGTAACGGCATGCAGGAGTTCGTGTTTCTTTTGAACTAGCTGCATCTTCTGGCGCGCTTTCGAAACCCTATATAATCCAGCCTTTATCCATCTTCGGCGAACGTATGAACATCGGCATCCCCTTGCGCGAACTCGGCACCATCGACAGCACCGCCCTGCGCGAAGCCGTGCTTGCCCAGGAAGACCAGGCGTGGCAGGAGGACAACTATCGGCAGGAAGCCTTCGAAGTGCACCATGCGACCCAGTCGATCGTCGTGCTATTCGTCGACATTGACCGCTGGCCCGATATCGTCGTCAAGAAAGAGCCAGGCTGGGCGCGGCTCGCGGACGTTGCCTTGCCGCTCATGAACGACATCATCAGCCGGCATTACGAGCCCGGCGGCACGGTTATCCGCGCCATGGCGGCGAAGCTCGTCGCGGGCGGCAAAATCACGCCGCACGTCGACCGGCACCCGTCTTTTCATCATGGCCACCGCATCCATGTGCCGATCTCGACCAATCCGCGTGTGCGTTTCATGATCGACGGCCAACCCTACCAGTTCAAGGTCGGCGAGGCGTACGAGATCAACAATCAGTTGACTCATTCCGTGATGAACAAGGGCAGCGAAGACCGCATCACGTTCATCTTCGACTACGTGCCACGCGAACAGGTGTCCGGGATCGCAAATGCTGCGCCGGGGGCAGCGGCGTAAGTTCGCGATTAAAGGCAGGGCGAATCAGCGTTCGGGGGTGAAATTACAGGGCGGGTGCGAGGATTTCCTTTAACTGTCCCAGCTTGGACTCGTAGTGCTTCCAGTAGCCGAGTGCATCCTCGTAGATCGGCTCGCGCACCTGATCCGCACTGGCCGTGTTGACCTGCCGATCATTCTCATGAAAGCGCAGGCAGCGCTCGTCGAACGGCAGCCCGCAATGCGCCAGCAAGCGGCGCACCTGGCCTTCCAGGTCGCGAACGACGTCCTCGTAGTGCACGGTCAGGATACGACCGGGCATCGCCCGATCCCAGGCCCGCATCACCCGCAGGTACTCCAGGTAATACTCGCCGAGTTCCAGCAAATCGTAACTCTGGTTTTTTCCTTGTGCGAACAGCTGGCGGTAGTTAGCGACGCAGGTATCGAGAGGGTTGCGCCGCGCGTCGATGAAGACGGCCTCCGGCAACATCAGCCGAATGAATCCGAGGTGGCCGAAGTTGGCCGGCATCTTGTCCGTGAAGAAAGGCGTCTTCTCACTGCGATGCCCGAGCGAGTGCCGGAGGTACTCGTCTCCGAGTGCCAGCCAGTCCTCGGTCGAAAGCGTTGCGGTCACCTCGGGACTCAACAACCCGCCAGCTTCGGCATTCTTGCCGGCGTTCGCTGCCAGCATGATGACGTAGGGCAGTTCGCCGCAGCCTTCAACGTCTTGGTGGCAGGAAAGAATCTGCTCGATCAGCGTCGAGCCTGATCGCGGCACGCCCGTGATGAAGATCGGTCTGGCCGACCGACTGGCGCCGGCCGATTCAATCTCCCGTTCGAGCCGCTCGCCGAACACGCGAAGCCGAATGTCGTGCTGCGTTTCGAGCTCGACAGGGTCGTAGGCTACCGTGCGCCGCTTGGCTTCGTTGGCCGACACGTAGTACTGCCAAGCCTCTTCATAGTCGCCGTATTTTTCGCAGGCACGGGCCAATGCGAATTGCAAGGCAATGGCGGAATCCGATCCGGGCTCCGCTGCGGCAAGCTGTTGCTGCATCGTTGCGCGCTCGGACTCCGTAAAGCCAATCCCACGAACGGTCGCCAGCGACCACCATGCATCACCCACATCCGGCCGCAGGACCGCGCAGCGGCGGTAGGCCGTAATGGAATCCTCGAGGCAGCCGAGGATGCGCGACATGTGACCCCGGCCGAGCAGCGCGCGTGAACTGTCGGGCTGCAGAGCGAGGACCTTGTCGTAGGCAGCCAGTGCTTCCGCCGACCGGCCGACGATGGAAAGGGTGTCGGCCAAAGCCAGGTGGAGGTCCGCGGCGTTCGGACTGAGCGCGACCGCTCGATCCAGCATGGTAATTGCATCGTGGAACCTGCTGCGCTCCAGGAAAAGCCGGGCGAGGTCTTTGTATGCGACAAGGAAATCGGGTGCGACCGAGATGATGCGCCGAAGCAGGCCTTCAGCGGCTGCATCGCGTTGTGTGTCCGCGCAGATCTTTGCCAGCAGCCGCAGTGCGTGAATGTTGCGCGGATCCTTCGACAGAATTTCGCCGCAAATGCTCTCGGCCCGACCCGTCTGCCCGGCGAGTCGCAGTTGGGCCGCCTCCGCCAGCGCCTTGCCGCCGGGCGAAAGTGCCAGGAAGCGCTTTCGCGCGGCGTCTGCTTCCTCGCCGCGACCTCGGCGTTCGAGCGCCGTCGCCAGCCCAAGATACGCAGACGCCTGTTGCCGATCGAGTTTGATCGCGGTTTCGAAAGAGGCAATCGCATCGGCGGGCCGGCCGCTCGCGAGGAAAAGCGCTCCGAGGTCCTCGTGCGGCTTCGCGAAAGACGGCGCCAGGTCGATCGCCCGTTCGAGGTACTCTCGAGCCTCGTCGTATCGACTCATCTTGATCAGCAAGGCGCCGAGCGTCGCCACGAGATTAACGTCGTCGGGCAATTCGGCAAGATGATCGCGGCATAGCGACTCAGCATCAACGAGCCGGTCGGCTCGCGCCAGTGCGAGGACTGACTCAACGATGTCCCTGGCGGACCCCGGCCGGCTTGCCGCCGTCATGCGCTGTGCCGAGCCATGCCGGCCGCGGCCAGAACGGCCGGGATCGCGGCAAGGTTGCGAGTCGCTATCAGGTGCGCCCCGGAAACACCGGGAATGGTCGCAACGTCCGCAAGCAGTTCCGCCGCAATGGCGATGCCTTCCTTTTGTGGGTCACGCGCCTGTCCGAGACGTTGTATCAGTACATCCGGAATCTGGAAATTCGGCCGGTTCTCGCGCAGCCAGCGCGCGTCGTCCGCCGATTCCGGAATCGCAATCGATACGATCATGGCAACGCGACGCAGGATTTTTGCCGTAACCAGTTGCCTGAACCAGCTCCGCAAGGTTGACCCATCCATGCAAACGTTCGTCATCATGAATTGCGCGCCCGCCTCGACTTTGCGCAGCAGAGTGCGGGGTTTCCAGTCCGGTCCCGGCCGATGCGCTGTCACGATGCCGCCAACGTAGAAATCGGAAAGCGCAGGCAGCCCTTCGTCAGATCGAATCCGCGTCGCCGTTGCGATAAGCTCCGTGGCATTGAGATCGAGCACCGCCTTCGGTCGCGGATTGAAGCCGTCCGGCACGTGATTGCCCTTGACGAGCATCAGGCTGGTGACACCCAGCGCACCGGCGCCAAGGAGGTCGCTCAACAGCGCAATCCGGTTCCGGTTGCGGCAACTCAATTGCATGATCGGGTCGATGTCATTGGCAATGAGGAGTGCGGCCGCGGCCAGTGTCGACATGTGCAGCTGGCCGAACTGGTTGTCGGTGAGAAGGACACCGTCGACGTGATCTTTCAACAGCGTCGCCTGCGCGGCGATGGTCGTGGCGTTCGATTCCGGTTTGAGAAAGATCTCCGCGGAAACGCAAAAATCGCGGCTGCGCGCCGCTTGCAGATAAGTGTTCACGATCGCCGTTTGCTTGTCTCGCCGGTCGCGGCAGAGTGCCGGGAGCAATCGAGGTTAGTGGGTTCCGCTTGCTCCCACAAGTCCGCGCCGGCTGGCGCAGGTAGCGGCGATGTGTTGCAATTTCCGTGAACTACGGTCGATTGGCAACACATGGAAACGGACACCACCCGCCAACGGCAGTCGTTCGAGAACGCACTGCAGGAACTTCGCGCCGGCGAGCACGCCAGTGCAGCAAGCCTTTGCGAGGACGCATTGCGGTCCTTTCCCGACGACGCCAACACGATGTGCCTTGCGGCAAAAGCCTATCTGGCTCTGCGGCAGTTTGGGCACGCCGAACGCCATGCGACGGCCGCTATGCGGCAATTCCCGGGCTTTGCCGCGGCGCACGATGTGTACGGCGACCTTATGCTGGCGACCGGCCGTGCCGGCCGGGCGATCGATGCTTACGAAAAAGCGCTGCGGCTCGACCCCGCCCGGCCCGTGACGCTGGCAAAGATCGACAGGGCGAAGCAGGTCGCAAACGCCACGAGCAGTGGCGCGGCAGGCGAAAAGCGGACGCCGAGAACACACATGGCGTTCGAGCAGGAGATTCGCGAGGCCGAATCCCTGCATCAGGCCGGCGATGCGAACAAAGCGGAAGACATCTATCGCAGTATCCTGAAGCGGGATCCGGACCATGTCGAGGCAGCGCGCCTGCTGGCGGGTATCGCCTCGCTGAACAAGCGGTTCAATGAAGCGGAAGTCTTCTTGCTGCGCGCGACGTCATTGGCACCGAACTATGCGCGTGCCTGGGTCGACCTCGTTGACGCGCAACGGGAACAGGAAAAATACGACGAGGCGACGAAGAGCGCCATGCAACTTCTGGCGCTCGAGCCGGACAAACCGGAGTCGCACATGGTCTATGCCGGTGTCGTCGGTGTCGCGGGTCGTCACGAAGAGGCCGTCGCCGCGTATCGCCGGACACTGGAACTGGCGCCGCAAAAAGCAGCGGCAATGTGCGGCATGGCGCACCACTTGAAGACGCTCGGGGAACAGCAGGACGCCATCGCGCAGTACCGCGCCTGTATCGCCGCCAAACCGGAGCATGCGGAAGCGTACTGGAGCCTCGCGAATCTCAAGACGTTTCGTTTCGAGCAGTCGGAAGTCGCGGCCATGGAAGCGCTGGTCCGCGAGGGAGCCCTGCCGGACGAGGACCTTTGCATGCTGCACAACGCACTGGGCCTCGAGTACGAAGCGCGCGGGGACTTCGACGCGGCGTTCGCGAACTTCGAGCGTTGCAATACGCTGCGCAGGGCGCATGAATCCTACGACCCGGTCGATACCGAGACCACGCACGACCGCGTGATCCGCTTTTTCGATGAGAATCTCGTGGCGCAGGGTACGGGCGCCGCGTTGCATCCGGTACCGATTTTCATCGTCGGCCTGCCACGCTCGGGGTCGACCCTGATCGAGCAGATTCTCGCGTCGCACAGCCAGGTCGAGGGCACGCATGAGCTTAGCGACCTGTCGAAGGTCGTGCGCAGCTTTCGCAGTCGCAAAAACGAGCTGTTCCCGCAGACACTGAACGGCCTGAAGCCTGAAGGCTGGGCGCGCCTCGGCCGGGATTACCTGGAAAGAACGCAGAAGCATCGTGGCGGCACCCCGTTCTTTATCGACAAGAACCCCAATAATTTCGTATTCGTTGGCCTTTTGAAGCTCGCCATCCCGAATGCGAAGATCATCAACGCCAGGCGACATCCGGCAGACAGCTGTTTCGGTAGTTACAAACAGCTGTTCGCCAGCGGCCAGCCGTTCACTTACGACTTAACGGAGCTCGGTGAATACTATCTGCAATACCAGCGCCTCATGGAGCACTGGCACCGGGTCCTGCCCGGCTTCGTGCTCGATGTGCATTACGAGGAGGTTGTCGCCGACCTCGAGACTCAGGTACGCCGGATGCTGGATTTCTGTGGCCTGCCGTTCGAGGAAGACTGCCTCAGGTTTCACCGGACGCAACGGGCGGTGAAGACGGCAAGCTCGGAACAGGTCCGCCGTCCGATCTACTCCAGCTCAGTCGGTATCTGGCGCAATTACGAGAAAAACCTGGGGGAGCTGTTGCACATACTGAAACCCCTGCTCGACCGGGAGCCAAGAGATACCGGGTTGAAATAACCAGATTTAGCGGTTGAGTGAGGTCGTTGTGGGTCAGCACGCCAGGCTTCTTGCCATTACTGGGCGTCTGCAATAAATTCGGGTGAGGGAAGGCGCCTTCGGTGACCTTCCAATCGTCGCTCGATGGGGGAGGACAAGATGACATTCCGCATGCCGAACAGGGCGGTTTCGCCCGTAGCCGCCGCTGTTACTGCCGCACTTTATCCGGGGCATTACGCCATGGCCCAGGACGCCAACGCGGAGGTTGACGACTCGCGGGCGCTCGAAGAAATCGTCGTCACGGCGCGCAAGCGCAGCGAATCGGCGCAAACCATTCCGTCGGCGATCCAGGCCATCAGCCAGGAGTCGCTGGCCGCGATGGGCGCCAAGGGCATGGAGGATTACGCCCGCTTCGTACCCTCGATCAACGTCGTCAACTATGGACCGAGCTCCAGCACTGTCGTGTTCCGCGGAGCCATAACCGGGGCTGGCTATCTCGGCCAGTCGACTTCGTCAGTCTATCTTGATGAAATTTCGATTACCCAGGTCGGCACGCAGCCGAACATACGGCCCGTTGACATCGCGCGCATCGAGGCGCTCTCCGGGCCGCAAGGCACGCTTTACGGGTCTGACGCCCAGGCCGGCACGCTGCGAATCATCACCAACCAGCCGCTGCTGAACGAGTTCGAAGCCGTGTTTGACGGCGAGGTGCGTACCGGCAGCGACAGCGACGCAAGCTATCGCGGTTCACTGGTCTTCAACCTCCCGCTCGTTGAAGATCGCCTTGCGCTGCGCATCGCCGGCTACAACGATCATGACGGCGGATTTATCGATAATGTTTTCGGCCACACCGCCGACTGGTACGGCGTCGACGGGGTCAACAAGGCACCCGCCCAATGGGGCACGCTCAACAACATGGCGTCCGTCGAGAAACGCTGGAACGATGCGGATGTTTTTGGCGGCAGGGTGCACCTGCTCTGGCAGATGAACGACAACTGGTCGACCACCCTGTCCTATCACCACCAGACTGCGGACTCCGGCGCAGACAATTACTACGATCCGTTCGTTGGTGACTTGCAGGTCGTTCGCTTCCACAACGAGTGGCGCGAAGAAAAATTCAATATGGGCTCGCTGACGATCGAGGGCGACCTCGGGTTCGCGCAACTCGTGGGCGCCGTGTCCTACTATGAGCGTAAGACCTCGTATTTGACAGACATCACGACCTACGCTCATT
>CAYVLL010000026.1:11064-20845 GCA_964452235.1 uncultured Woeseiaceae bacterium | reverse complement strand
TGGCGCTGGCGGAGGAGGTATCCATGATTACCCGGCCTATACCCGTGTCCGGAGAAGCGCTGCCGGTCGTAGGCCTCGGCACCTGGCAGGTTTTCGACGTGGACAGCACGCCCGGGGAAATCGACCTGCGTCGCCGGATCGTCCTGCAACTGACTGATTCAGGCGGCTCCTTGATCGACACCTCGCCGATGTACAACCGCTCCGAAAACGTTATCGGCGACGTCATCGAATCCGGGGTCGAGCGCAGCAGCCTGTTCCTGGCCACGAAAGTCTGGACAGACGGCAAAGCAGCAGGCATTCGCCAGATGGAACAGTCCGCGGAACTAATGAACTCGGATGTCATCGACCTGATGCAGGTGCACAATCGACGCGACCTGGACGTGCATATGCCCACCATTCGCGAATGGCAGGAAAAAGCGCGTATTCGCTACAACGGCGTGACCGATTACCGAGAAAGTGTGCACGACGAAATGGAAGCGGTGATGAAACGCTACAAGCCGGACTTCATCCAGATCAATTACTCGCTCGGTGAGCACGGGGCTGACGATCGAGTGCTACCGCTGGCACAGGACCTGGGCATCGCGGTGCTGATCAATCGGCCGTTCATGAGCGGACGGCTGTTCCAGGCGGTGCGCGACCGCGAATTGCCCGAGTGGGCACTGGAGTTTGCCGACAGCTGGGGGCAGTTCTTCCTGAAGTTCATCATCAGCCACCCCGCGGTTACCTGTGTCATACCGGCCACCAGCCAGGCGCGGCACATGGCCGACAACCTGGGCGCGGGTTTCGGCAGGTTGCCGGATGCAGCAACCCGCGAGCGCATGCTGAGCTTTGTCGGCACGATCTGACAGCGCGCGAGGAAGCGACCCGATGGAGGCAGCGGGACTTGGCCGGCGTATCGCCGCGATTCTCTACGACAGCCTGCTGATATTTGCGCTGTTGTTCCTCGGCACGCTGCCGTTCATAGCCATAGCCGAAGGTAATCCGGTGGCACCGGGCAATCCGCTCTACCGGCTGGCATTGCTGGTCATACTGTACGGCTTCTTCGTGGGATTCTGGGCGGGATACGGCCGCACGCTCGGTATGCAATCATGGCGTTTGCGCATCGTGGCAGACGACGGCAACAAGCCGGGGCCCGGAGCTGCGACCGTCAGGTTCTTCAGCGCGTTGCTGTCGTGGTTGCCTGCCGGCCTCGGATTCTGGTGGCAGCTCTGGGACCGAGACCGGCTCACCTGGCACGATCGCCTGTCGCGCACGCGCCTGGTGCTCATACCGCCGCCCGCGAGAAAGCGCTAAGGAAACTCTGCACAAGTCGCGAGGCACTTGCTGCAGGAGCCCGCATCGCGGGCGATCAGGTGGTGATCGCCGCGATGCGCGCTCCTACAGTCGCACATTCAGTCACACAATCGGACTTGTGCAGAGTCTTCCTAACGTACCCGGCTCAGTGCAAAGACCGTCACCAGCAGCAGCGCCGCCGACGGCAGCCAGGACACGATCGCCGGATTCAGATCGAATACCTGGCCCGAATTTGCCAGCATTTCGCTCGCCAGGAAGTAGGCAAGCCCAATCAGTACGCCAAGCATCAGGCGCGTGCCGTAACCGGCTGAACGCAAGGACCCGAACACGAACGCGAGTGCCAGCACCGGCATGATGAGGACCGTGGTCGTCCGCGCGACCCGCGACCAGAGTTCTGTCTCGTAACGCTCGGCAGCCAGTCCGTTGCGGCGCAGGTAGCGTACGTAACTCAGGAGGCCGCGCGCGGACAGGCTGACCGGCTTGACCAGGGTGATGCCCAGCAACTCGCTATTGACGTCAAACGTTTCGACCGCAACCGGCGACGTGGTCGCCTGAATCTTCCCGGCGCCGAACAGCGTTTCCCGCAAATTCTGCAGGACCCAGTTGTCGTCATCATCAATGCCCGAATTTTCAGCCCTCGCAATGGAGCGCAGCGTTCGATCGTCGTTGAATCGGTACAGGTAGATGCTGCCGAATTCGAACTCGGTATTGATGCGCTCGAGATTGAGAATGACCTGTCCGTCCTTGACCCACATGTCGCTGCCACTGATGTTTTCCTCGCGACCGAAACGAGCCTCATTGCGCATTGAGCGGGCGAAATAGTCGAGCGGCGGGCCGATGAATTCACCGATCAATGCCGTAACCACCAGCAAAACGGCACCGGACAGCGCTACCATGCCGGCCATACGCCGCACGGATATGCCCGCCGTGCGCATGACGACCAGCTCACTGCTGGTGGCGAGACCACCGAGCCCGAGGAGTGCACCGATCAGCGCGGCAATCGGCAGCATTTCGAAGGAAAGCTGCGGCAGCCGCAACGCGGCATAGAGTAACGCCTGGGGAATGCCGTAGTTACCCTGGGTATCTTCAAGTTGTCCAATGAATTCGAACAAACCAGCCAGCGCGAGGAGAACCAGCATGACCAGCAAAGTACTGCCGAGAATGGTCCGCAGCAGGTAGGCAGTGAGAATGCCCATCACGCGGCCTTCCGGCGTCGTAACAGGCGCCGATACCAGCCGTTGTGACTGGCCAGCAGTCCCAGCGCAAGCAACAGCATGATCGCATGCGCCCACCACAAGCCGACGGCGGGTGGCACACTGCCCTGCTCAAGCCAGGCTTTGCCGGCGCTCAGCAGATTGAAATAGATGATGAATACCAGCAGGCCAACCGCGATACGGCCATAGCGGCCCTGGCGCGGCTGGCTGCGACTCAGGGGCACCGCCAGGATGGCGAGAATTACCGTGGACAGCGGCACGCCCAGACGCCAGTGCAGTTCCGCAAGTTCCTCCCGCGAGGATGGCGTCAGTAAATCGGCTGTCGGCATGGCACGCGGTTCCGGCGTTGGTTCTTCGACGCTCGGCAGGCGATAGGGAATGCCGTGTTCTTCGAATTCCATGATGCGGAAATCGGCGGTCCCCGGCACACCTTCGTAGCGGTGGCCGTCAAACAACACGAAAAAGCGTGTATCGGGATTATCCGAGTCCTGTTGTTCGCCGCGGTCGGCCGTGACCAGTTCCACGACGCCGTCGACCGTCCGGCGTTGCAGGAAAACGTTGCCGACCCTGCCGGGTCCGCTGACCTCTTCCACATAAACCACGGCGCCGTCGGATCCGGTCGCGGTGAAGCGTCCCGGCTCAAGGCTCGACAGGTCGGCCTGGCGACGCGCCTCGACGCCGATGCGCTCGACCGCGACCAGCGCCCGGGGTGCGACGTCCATCGACAGCCACGCAACACCAAGTGACAGCGGTATCAACAGCCACAGCAACGGCCGGTAGATGCCGGCAGGACCGACCCGGCAAGCCATCATGGCCGGCAACTCGCTGTCCCGGTAAAGTCGACCCAGACCGAGCATCACCGACAGGAACAGGCCAATCGGCACGAGAATGGTGAGGTACTGCAGTGCGGTCAGCCCGATCAACTGGAACACTGCATCTTTGGGCAGCTTGTCCTTGGCGACATCGCCCAGCACGCGGGCAAACTGGTTGGTCAGCAGGATAAACAACAGGACCGCGGTCACCGACACCCAGGTCTGTGCGATTTCGCGGAATATGTAGCGGTCGAGAATTCGAAACATGTGAATGCGAGCCGGGTCGCTCCAGTGATTTTTCCCGGGCATTTAACCAAACGCGGCGGGATCAGGTAGACTAACGACTTTAGCTTGTCCGTAACAGTCCAGGTGCGTGGTGTTCCCAGCCCTGAATTGGCAACAATAACAGAACGCTCCACGTTGGCCGAAAGACCGCTATCGCGTGTACTGCTCCGCGAGACTGCGTCGTGTCGCTGCCCAACGATGGCACGTAATCAGGCACCCGACCTATGAACTATTCAACGACCACCACCTCGGCGTCACGCCTTGCTGCCGCCTGCCTCATCGTCGGCGTCTACGAATCCGGCGACCCGGGCAAGGCTGCCAGGGAACTCGACGACGCAACCGATGGCGCAATCCGTAACCTGTTCAGGCACGGTGATATTTCCGGCCAGCTGGGCGACGCGCGTCTCCTGTTGGCGCTGCCGAAAGTGCGAGCACCGCGGGTGGTCGTGGTTGGACTCGGCAAGCGCGAACGGTTCGGGGTCAGTGCGTTCCGACAGGCGGTCGCCGCAGCAATGACGACACTCAAGGGCAGCAAGGCGCAGGACGTCGTTAACTACCTGACCCTCGAAGAAGTGCACGACACCGGCGCCTACTACCTGGC
The DNA here is from genome assembly GCA_964452235.1 of uncultured Woeseiaceae bacterium. GTDB lineage: Bacteria > Pseudomonadota > Gammaproteobacteria > Steroidobacterales > Woeseiaceae > IDS-8. The sequence goes on along the minus strand of CAYVLL010000026.1, from coordinate 16,640 downwards.
TCGCTATACCGTGGAAACCATCGGGACGGCGCTGTACGACTTTTCGGAAATGAAATCGAGCCGCAAGAACAAACCATTGCCGCTGAAGAAAATCGGACTCGCACTGAAATCTCCGGGGGAACGGCGCGCCGCGACGCAGGGTGCGGAACATGCGAATGCGATTGTCACGGCCATGAATCTGGCGAGGGATCTCGGCAACCTTCCGGCCAATGTATGCACGCCCACTTACCTGGCGCGCACGTCACAGCGGCTGGCACGCGATATCGCAGGCCTGCGCACGCAGGTGATCGGCGAGGCGCAGATGAAGCGGCTCGGCATGAATGCATTGCTCTCCGTCACCAGCGGCACTGTCGAGCCTGCGAAATTGATAGTCATGCACTATAAGGGCGCGGGGAAAAAAGCACCGATAGTGTTGGTCGGCAAAGGCATTACTTTCGACACCGGCGGCATTTCGCTGAAGCCGGGTCCCGGCATGGATGAAATGAAATACGACATGTGCGGAGCAGCCGCCGTCATCGCAACGATGTCTGCCATTGCGACGTTGGGGCTGCCGGTCAATGTCATCGCCGTTGTGCCAGCGTGCGAGAATCTGCCCGGCAGCACGGCGACCCGTCCGGGCGACATCGTCAAGAGCATGTCGGGGCAGACGATCGAGATTCTCAATACGGATGCTGAAGGACGGTTGATACTGTGCGATGCCCTTACCTACTCACGACGCTTCAAACCGTCGGTCATCGTCGACGTGGCGACACTCACCGGTGCCTGCGTTATCGCATTGGGACACCACCTGACCGCCATCATGAGTAACGACGACCAGCTGGCCGACAACCTGGCCGGCGCCGGGATCAAGGCAGACGATCGCGGCTGGCACATGCCGCTTGGCGAGGACTTTGATCGCCAGTTAAAAAGCAATTTCGCCGACTTCGCCAACGTCGGCGGACGCGAGGGCGGTGCGGTCACGGCGGCCTGCTTTCTCGGCAGGTTCACCGCCGGCATGAGCTGGGCGCACCTGGATATTGCCGGGACAGCCTGGCGTTCGGGTTCGAAGAAAGGCTCCACCGGTCGCCCGGTACCGATGCTGACAGAATTCGTGCTACAGCAGGCGGGCGTCCTTTCCTGAGCAACCGTGTAGTATTGCGCTGGCATGGCGCGCGTCGACTTTTATGTTTTGAGCGAATCCGGGGAAGCATCCCGGCAGCGATTCGCCTGTCGCCTGGCCGAAAAGGCCTGGCGACTGAAGCATACCGTGCATATCCGTACGACAACGCGGCAGCAGGCCGAGCTGCTGGACGACCTGCTCTGGACCTTTCGTGACGGCAGTTTTGTGCCGCACGAACTTGCAGGAACCACCGATGGTCCTGCCGTCAAGCCAGCGGAGGCTCCGATTACCATCGGCTGCGATAGCGCGGTCGCTCATCCGGTTGAACTGCTCATCAACCTGACCGACGAAGTGCCGCAGGATACGGACGCTTTCCCGCGGGTCGCTGAAATTGTAACCTCCGATGACGAGTGCCGGCGCCGCAGCCGACAGTTGTTTGCCGACTATCGCTCGCAGGGCCATTCGCTGGAAACGCACGATATCTGACCCCGGGCCGTTACTGCCGTTCGCGGGCCAGCGCGCGGCAGCGATCACTTTTTGCGTATTTGAAACAGGATTCATGGACAAGTCATACAACCCGAAGGAACTCGAAACGCGCCTTTACCGGCATTGGGAAGAACAGGGCTTTTTTGCTCCTGCCGGCGACGGCGACCCCTACTGCATCATGATTCCACCGCCGAACGTGACCGGCACACTGCACATGGGCCACGCGTTCCAGGACACGATCATGGACGCCCTGATCCGTTACCAGCGCATGCAAGGGCGACGCACCTTGTGGCAGACGGGTATGGACCACGCTGGCATCGCGACGCAGATGGTGGTCGACCGACAGCTCAACGCCGAGGGCAGCTCTCGCGGCGCGTTGGGCCGTGAGCAATTTGTCGAGCGGGTCTGGCAGTGGAAGCGCGAATCCGGCGGCTGGATCAACCAGCAATTGCGGCGCATGGGCGCCTCCGTGGACTGGAGCCGCGAGCGCTTTACGATGGACGACGACCTGTCCGCCGCCGTTACCGAGGCATTCGTGCGACTGCACGACGAGGGCCTTATTTATCGCGGCAAGCGCCTGGTCAACTGGGACCCGGTCTTGCACACCGCGTTGTCCGACCTCGAAGTCCTGCAGAGCGACGAAGCGGGTCACCTCTGGCATCTGCGTTACCCGCTGGCGGACGGTGACGGTACTGTCATCGTCGCCACCACGCGACCCGAAACGATGCTCGGCGACAGCGCCGTTGCGGTGCATCCTGACGATGAGCGCTACCGGCACCTGATCGGTCGTGACCTGCTGCTGCCGCTGGTCGACCGGCGCATACCGGTCATCGCCGATGAATATGTCGATCCGGAATTCGGAAGCGGCTGTGTCAAGATCACGCCGGCACACGACTTCAACGACTACGAGGTCGGCCAGCGTCACGCACTGCCGCTGTACAACATTTTCGATGACAATGCCGCGATCAACGAACTTGCGCCGGAAGAATACCGCGGCCTGGATCGCTTCGTGGCTCGTGAGCGTGTTGTCGCGAACCTCGAAGCGCTCGAACTGATCGAGCGCATCGAAGACTACGAACGCAAAGTGCCGCGCGGCGATCGCAGTGGCGCAATCGTTGAGCCGTATCTCACGGACCAGTGGTACGTCGACATCAAACCGCTGGCGAAGCCGGCCATCGAAGCCGTTGAATCCGGCAGGATCCGCTTCGTGCCCGACAACTGGTCCAGGACCTATTTCGAGTGGATGCACAATATCCAGGACTGGTGCATCAGCCGCCAGCTCTGGTGGGGGCACCGTATTCCGGCGTGGTACGACGACGAAGGCCATATATATATTGCCCGCTCCGAGGCGGAAGCGCGCGAAAAACACGGACTCGCCGCGACCGTCTCACTGCGGCAGGACGAGGACGTCCTCGATACCTGGTTTTCATCCGGCTTGTGGCCATTCAGTACGCTCGGCTGGCCAAACAGGACACCGGAACTAAAGTCGTTTTATCCGGGCAGCGTCCTCGTAACCGGTTTCGACATTATTTTTTTCTGGGTCGCACGCATGATCATGCTCGGCCTGAAGTTCATGGACGATGTGCCGTTTCGCGAGGTCTACATACACGGCCTTATTCGCGACCAGGACGGGCAGAAGATGTCCAAATCCAAAGGCAACGTGCTCGACCCGATCGACCTTGTCGATGGCGTGGATCTCGAAACGCTGCTCGCGAAACGCACTTCCGGCCTGATGCAACCACACCTCAAACCGAAGATCGAAGCGGCTACGCGGCAACAGTTTCCGCACGGCATCGAAGCGTACGGCGCGGATGCGCTCCGTTTCACGTTTGCGGCGCTGGCAACAACCGGGCGTGACATACGTTTCGATCTCGGACGTATCGACGGCTACCGCAATTTTTGCAACAAGCTGTGGAACGCGTCGCGATACGTGCTCATGAACAGCGGCAACACCGATACCGGCAGGCTGGAACTGAGTCCCGCCGATCGCTGGATCCGCTCCCGTCTCAATCGCACGATCAAATCGGTGCACGAAAACTTCGCAAGGTACCGCCTGGATCTCGCCGCCCAGTCAATTTATGACTTTACGTGGCGAGAATTTTGCGACTGGTATGTCGAGTTGTCCAAGCCGGTGCTGCAATCCCCCGAGATGTCCGCCGCATTGCAGCGAGGCGCCAGGTCGACTCTTCTCGAAGTACTTGAAACCGTGTTGCGATTGCTGCATCCGCTCATGCCTTTCATAACCGAAGAGATCTGGCAGCAGGTCGGGCCGCGTGCCGGTGCGGAAGGTGCGACAATCATGTTGCAGCCCTACCCGCAGGCACAGGTTGAGTGGCATGATGAGGCGGCCGAAACCGAGCTGGCCTGGCTGATGCAGTTCATCCTCGGTATCCGGCAGATCCGCGGCGAAATGGATATTTCCCCGGGCAAGTTCCTGCCGGTACTGTTGCACGGGGCCGGCGTACTGGATGAGGAGCTGGCGTCACGGCACGCCCCGTTACTCGCTCGCGTTGGACGGGTCGAGTCAGTGCGCGCGCTTGCGGACGGGGAAGAGCCGCCTGCAGCCGCGACCGCACTGCTCGGCGACATGCGCTTGCTCGTGCCCCTCAAGGGTGTCATTGACGTCGATGCGGAGCGAGCGCGGCTGGCGAAACGCCGCGCGAAAATAGCCGCGGAACTGCAGCGCAGCCGGGGCAAGCTGCAGAACAGTAATTTTGTGAACAACGCGCCTGCCGATGTAGTCACACAGGAGCGGACGCGGGCGGCGGATTTCGAGCGCGACCTGTTGCAACTCGACGAACAACGGGCGCAACTTGATAGCCTGGCCGCGTCCTAGTGTGCTGTCCCCGGTGGCCGCACGCAGCGGCGCGATGGAAACTGAGGACCAGGTCACAATCTCCGGTCGAATCATGTGCAATTGCCATGACCGTCCGCGACTATTGACACACCCAGAGCAGCAGGCAGGAGCAGCAAATGCAACGCGCGGGTCCACTCGAGCAATTACCTGTGACCTCCGAACGGCGAAAAGCCGCTCTTGACCTTGCGCGCCAGTCGCTGTCGACCATCATTCTGGGCAAGGACGCCGAGATTACACTGGCACTCACCTGCCTGCTGGCGCGTGGCCACCTGCTTATTGAAGACTTGCCAGGACTCGGCAAGACCATGCTGGCGCAGGCGCTGGCGCGTGTCCTCGGCCTGACCTATCAGCGCATCCAGTTCACCAGCGACATGCTACCCGCCGACATCATTGGTGTATCGGTGTTCCGGCAGAAGCGCGATGAGTTTGTGTTTCAGCCCGGGCCGGTGTTCGCACAATTGGTACTGGCTGATGAGGTAAACCGGGCAACGCCGAAAGCGCAGAGTGCGCTCCTCGAAGCCATGGAAGAACAGCAGGTATCGGTCGACGGCCAGACACACCGCTTGCCAAGCCCGTTTTTCGTAGTTGCCACACAGAATCCAGCCGACCAGATCGGCACATTTCCGTTGCCGGAATCGCAGCTAGACCGCTTCCTGATGCGCCTCGAGATCGGTTACCCGAACGCCGCGGACGAGCGCGCGCTGATCACCGGCAGCGACCGTCGCAGTATGCTGGCTGGTATCGAGCCGTCGCTGACACCCGATCTGCTGGTCGAGCTGCAGGCGGAAGCACAAACCGTGCACCTGAGCGAAGCGCTGGTCGACTACGTGCAGGAACTGGTACGCCATACGCGCGAATCACCCGAAATCGAAACCGGCTTGTCACCGCGCGCTGCCATAGCGCTGGTCATGGCTGCCAGAGCGCATGCTTATATTGAGCAGCACTCCGGTGTATTTCCGGATGACGTGCAGGCGGTTTTTCCGGCGGTTGCCGGCCATCGCATCAAACCGGCAAGCCGGTCGCATTACCGCAGTCCTTCGGAATTGACCACCCATGTCCTCAGAACGGTCGCCATTCCTTAAGCCCGTTCAGCGGCCGGCTCCGCGGCCAGTTCCGTGACGTTCGCCCGCAACC
>CAYVLL010000026.1:0-10964 GCA_964452235.1 uncultured Woeseiaceae bacterium | reverse complement strand
TAAGCCCGTTCAGCGGCCGGCTCCGCGGCCAGTTCCGTGACGTTCGCCCGCAACCGGGGCGAAGGAAACCGGGTATCGCATGCATAGCAAACTGCTCAGGTTGCCGTCTTTCCGCGGCGCCGTAGCGCGTCGCGCCGAGCGTTGGGCGCGCCGTCGTCAGGGCGTGGATGCCGCGAGTACTTACCTGCGTTCCCGTCGCGTCTACATTTTGCCGACCGGTGTCGGACTCGTATTCGCACTCATGACATTCGCGATGCTTCTCGGTTCGATGAACTACAACAACAATTTGTCTTTTGTATTGACTTTCATTCTCGCCGGGCTCGGCTTTGTTGCCATGCATCAGTGCCAGCGCAACCTCGTCGACATCGAGGTCAGCTTTGCGGGTGTCGATCCCGTGTTCGCAGGCCAGTCCGCCAGGTTCCGCATTGCTGTTACAAATCATGCCAAGAGCTGGCGCTATCACCTGCAGTTGTACGCCGGCAGCATCAGCAGCGTGATCGCGGATCTGCGGCCGGGCGAGAGTCGCATTTTTCATCTGGACATACCGACTGAAACACGAGGCCAGGTCAATTTACCGCGCTTCGGCATCCGCACCCTGTTCCCTTTCGAATTGTTTCGTGCCTGGGCCTGGTTGTACATGGATCTTTCCGGGCTGGTTTATCCCCGACCGGCCGATAGCGCACCCGAACCGCCGCCGACACAGACGGCGCACGGCCATCGGCAACACGACGCAAGAGGTGAAGAGGACTTCGCCGGATTCCGGCAATACCACGAAGGCGATTCGCCGCGCCATGTCGCCTGGAAGGCGTTTGCCCGCAGCGGGGATTTGCTCTCGAAACAGTTTGCTGGCGCCGATACCAGCAGCCAATGGCTCGATTTCGCCCAGATTCGTACCGACCTGAGCGGCGCCGACGACGTTGAAGCCCGGCTGGCTATCCTGACACGCTGGATCGTTGACGCCGATCGCACGCACCGCGACTACGGATTACGCTTGCCGGGCACTGAATTCGCACCGTCGCACGGTGATGCGCATCGCCATCGCTGCCTGCAAAGTCTTGCGCTTTTCAATTCAGCGCCGCTGGTGCGGCCGGGTCTCGGCAGGTTGGGGCAGGCATGAAAAAGCGCAACGGCACGGATGGCTCCCTGCTGGCGACGCTGCCCTGGACGCTGGCGGCGCTCGGCATGTCGATCGCTCCGCATGTGCAATACATGCCGGTATGGATCACCGCAACATTCATCGCTTGCGCCATAGGCCGCTGGCAGATCGAACGCAAACGTCGTCGACTACCACCCGCATGGGCGCGAATAGTCCTGGCCCTGTTGTGTTTCATCGGCGTTTTCGCGTCCTACGACGCCATCAGCGGCGTAGGCCCGGGTTCGGCTCTGCTGGCCGTGATGGCGGCATTGAAATTGCTTGAAACACGGCAGCGTCGTGATCAGTTTGTGCTGTTGTTCATCTCGATCTTCCTGATCATGTCGTCGTTGTTGCGTGAACAGTTCATCTGGTCCCTGCCGTATCTGCTCGCCGGTACCGCGTTGACAATGACGGCATGGTTACGAATGTCGATCGGCACCACCGTCGGTTTCCGCCAGAGTTTTGCTGTCGCTGGACGCCTGATGCTTTACTCCCTTCCGCTTGCAGTCGCCATGTGGGTTTTCTTTCCGCGCATTGCCACACCGTTCTGGTCGGTCCCCATCGATACCAGTACTGCCACTTCGGGACTCAATGATCGCATGAGTCCGGGTGATATAAGCTCTCTTTCCCTGTCCGACGCGGTGGCGTTTCGCGCGACGTTCCAGGGAGCCGTGCCGCCGCCGAACCAACGTTACTGGCGCGGGCTTGTCTTGCATCGTTTTAACGGTCGCACCTGGTCGGGCAGTGAGCCTATACCGGACTTTCGCGCGCGCGACACGCTGATCGTAAGCGGCGAGCCCGTGCGCTACCAGGTCATTCTCGAACCAACGCGACAACATTGGGTTTTTGCCCTCGACATCCCGTACGAGTGGTCGGCCATGGACGATACGTTCATGGGTCCCCAGAAGCAGCTGTCCCGGGTGCGGCCAATCGACCAGCGGCTGGCCTACGAAGTGACCTCCTATCCGCGCTTTCAGAGCGATGTGGAACGGCCGCCGGCACGCTGGTTCTGGGAAGTGCGAGACGACGCCAATCCGCAAACCGCCGAACTCGCGCGCCGCATGCGAGCGGATGCCGGCAACGACAACGACTATATCAGCGCCGTATTGCAGATGTTTCACGAGCAGGAGTTCTACTACACGCTTGAGCCGCCGGCACTCGGCAGCAATCCGGTCGACCGTTTTCTGTTCGACACGCGTCGCGGCTTCTGCGAGCACTATGCGTCGGCATTCGCGGTCATGATGCGGACTGCCGGAATACCGTCGCGCATCGTTCTCGGTTACCAGGGCGGGGAAATGAACAGCTTCGGTAACTATATGATCGTGCGGCAGTCCGATGCCCACGCCTGGACCGAGGTCTGGCTGCCGGGCCAGGGCTGGCTGCGCGTCGACCCGACAGCGGCCGTCGCACCCGAACGCATCGAGTCCGGCATGTCCGGTGCGCGTTTCAGCGCTCTCGGCGAGAGCTGGGGGCTCAGCGCAACAACGCGCTGGCTGTATGAACTCGAAATGACCTGGGATGCGCTGAATGCTGAATGGAACGAATGGATTCTGGGCTACGGCCCGGAGAAACAGGAACGGTTTGTAGAATGGCTGGGCCTCGCAGATCCGGACTGGCGAAAAATGATGTTGACGATGATGACATGCATCGCGCTTATCCTGTCGGTCATCAGCCTGGTCCTGTTGCGGCGTTACCGCGCACCGAAACCCGATGCCGCAGCGCAGCTTTTCCAGAGATTCACCCGCAAGGTCGGCGTATCACCTGAAGTCGGTGAAACGCCGCAAACCTACGCCCGGCGCATCACGGATATGGGACGCGCGCAGCCGCGGGAATCCAATCGGGTCGTGCGCGCATACCTCGCCGCCCGTTACGGCAAGCCCAGCGCACAATCGGTGGTAGCGTTGAAATCCGCCGTGATGTCGTTCAATCCGCCCGTACGATCGCAGGTTCGCGCACGCGGGTCAGAAGCAACGCGCCCGTAATAAAAAGCGGCAACAGTGCGAAGAGTATGTACCTCGGTTCGTCGGACATCATCGTCACCATGAATACCAGCAGTGGTCCGAGGATGTGTGCGAACTTGGTCATCATGTTGTAGAAGCCGAAAAACTCGCCTGACTTTTCGGCGGGGATAAGAGACGCGTAAAGCGAACGGCTCAGTCCCTGCACCCCCCCCTGCACCATGCCAACCGTGATCGCCATCGCATAGAACTGCCGCACATCGGTAAGCGTAACCGCCCACAGGCCCACCAGGATATACACCGCGAGGCCGACATAGAGCGCCCGCTTGGGCCCGATGCGATGACCGAGAAACCCGTAGGCGAGCGTGGCCGGGAAGCCGACAAAATTCGTGATCAGGAGTGCGGTAACGAGATCGGTATCGCTGAACCCCAGTCGTTGACCGAAGTTTACGGCCATTGAAATGACCGTAAACACACCGTCGATGTAGAACCAGTAAGCAATCAGGAAAAGATAGACGGCGCGATAACGGCGAATGTCGCGAAAAGTAGCGAGCAAGCCTTTGTAGGCAGACTTGACCGTGTTGACGTTGACAGTACGACTCGCTTTTTGCTCGCGCACCAGGAACATGAGTGGCATCGCAAAAAGGAGCCACCAGACAGCGACCGACATGAATGTGAATTTCATGACCGAGTTCATGTCGGCGAAGCCGAATGCCTCGGGCGTCCTGAGCATCCAGACGTGAACGACCAGCAATAACGCGCTGGCAACGTAACCGAGCGAAAATCCCAGCGATGACACCAGGCTGTAATAACGCGGCGTCGTGACATCGACAATCAGCGAATCATAGAAAACATTTGCGCTGTAAAAGCCGACGGACCCCAACAGAAACAAAGCCAGTGCGGCGAACCAGGCACCTTCGTCAAGAAGAGCCAGAGACGCAGTGGCTGCGGCACCCAGGAAAGCTAGTGCAAAGAGGAAGCGTTTCCGATAGCCGCCACGATCGGCAATTGCGCCGAGCACTGGCGCAATCACGGCAACGATGATACTTGCCACGGCAGTGGTCAGGGACAACCTGGCGGTAACGGTCGAACCGTCGTCGCCCGCACTCCAGTAGCTGCCGAGGAAAAGCGGATACAGTACCGCGAGTACGCTCAGGGCAAACGCTGAATTGCCGCAATCGTAGACTGCCCAGGCAATCACTTGCCGATTCAGAAAGTTCCGCTTGCGAATGATGCGCTCCCTGATCATGCCCGCCGTGCAAGGCGGCAATCGAACTTTGTTAGTGCTCCCGCGTCTCGCAGAACCGGATCTCGGGCCAACGCTCTTCAGTCAGGCCGAGATTGACGCGACTGGGCGCTATGTACACCAGTCTGTCACTGTGATCCAGCGCCAGATTATCATGCGCCTTGCGCCGAAACTCATCGAGCATGCGCTCGTCCGTACCTTCGACCCAGCGTGCTGTGGATACTGTCACCGCCTCGAATTGGCAGTCAACGTTATATTCATCGCGCAGGCGATGAGCCACAACTTCGAACTGCAAAGGTCCAACCGCGCCAAGAATGAGGTCGTTGTTGCGCAGCGGCTTGAAGAGCTGGGTCGCGCCCTCTTCGCAGAGCTGTGACAATCCCTTTTGTAGTGCCTTCAGGCGCAGGGGGTCCTTCAGTATCGCGCGACGAAATATTTCCGGTGCAAAGTTAGGAATACCCAGAAAGCGAATTTCTTCTCCTTCCGAAAAGCTGTCACCGATATTGATCGTGCCGTGATTGTGTAAACCGATGATATCGCCGGCACATGCCGTCTCGGCGTGTTGCCGGTCGGCCGCCATGAAAGTGATCGCATCCGCTATTTTCATGTCGCGCGCAGCGCGAACGTGCCTGAGTTTCATGCCTTTGTTGTACTCGCCGGAGCAGATGCGCATGAAAGCCACCCGGTCGCGGTGACCGGGATCCATATTCGCCTGGATTTTGAAGATGAATCCGGTGAATGCCTGCTCAGTCGGCTGCACTGTCCTGGTCTCGGTTTCGAAAGGCCGCGGCGGCGGCGCATGCTCGACAAATTCATCGAGAAGTTCCCGAACGCCGAAATTGGTGATTGCCGAGCCGAAGAATACCGGCGACTGTCGACCGGCAAGATATGCCTCGATATCGAGCGGCGGACAGGCGCCCTTGACCAGTTCAATCTCGTCACGCAGCGCCCCCGCGTCGTCTCCGAGCACCGCGGTGGCTTCCGGAGACGTGAGCCCTTCAATCGCGTCGATCGTGGATGCGCGTTCCCGATCGTCGCCGGAGTACACGTAAATGCGGTCCTGCAGAAGATGATAAATGCCCTTCAGCGCCCGGCCCATGCCAATTGGCCAGGTGACGGGCGAACACTGGATACCCAGTACCGACTCGATCTCGTCCAGAAGATCAACCGGTTCCCGCCCGTCGCGATCGAGTTTGTTGATGAAGGTCATAATCGGAGTGTCTCGCAAACGGCACACTTCCATCAGTTTGATGGTGCGCAGTTCGACCCCTTTCGCGCAGTCGATCACCATCAGGGCCGAGTCGACGGCCGTGAGGGTACGGTAAGTATCTTCCGAAAAATCCTCGTGCCCCGGCGTGTCCAGCAGGTTGACGATGCGATCCCGATAAGGAAACTGCATCACGGACGAGGTGATCGATATGCCGCGTTGTTGTTCCAGGGCCATCCAGTCCGAGGTGGCATGACGGCGCGCCTTGCGTCCCTTGACCGTGCCGGCGAGCTGAATGGCTCCACCAAACAACAGCAGCTTTTCAGTCAGGGTTGTCTTGCCCGCGTCGGGATGCGAAATAATCGCAAACGTGCGCCGTTGCCGGACCTTTTTTTCGAATGAATTCATGGATACAAATGGATCAGGGCACCGCCCGCAAAAAGCGGCGCAGTGTAGCGTTTCCGGGCCGGCAAAGTAACTGAAACACGATAAGCCCAGGCTGCCGGAGCCGGCCTGGCCTCCGCTGGGCACCCGCCGGATGACTCACGGCTGACGGCGTTTGAGGACCAGAGACAGCACCGATGCGTCTTCGCGGCCATGGCGCGCCTGGTAGTAGGCGCGTCGATTGGCAATTTGACGGAAGCCCTTTTTGCGATAAAGAGACAGCGCGGTGGCATTGGACGGGCGCACTTCCAGAAAAACTTCCCTCACGCTGGCGGCCCTCGCACGAAGCAGGATCTCGTCGAGCAGCCGGTCACCATAGCCCAGGCGCCGGTAGTCCGGATCGACGCACAGATTCAATATGTGGGCTTCGCCGGCGGCGACCGACAAAATCGCGTAGCCGGCGATACTGTCATCGCGCTCCAGCACGATGCAGGTGTAACCGGCGAGCAGGCAGTCGCGGAAAACGCCGTGACTCCAGGGAAATTCGTAGCTCCGGCGTTCGATGTCCGAGACCTGCGGCAGGTCGTCATGAACCATGGTGCGGGCCAGCACGGGCAATTGCGGAATGGGTGTAATCATGCGGCGCGCTCGCGCATGACTTGCCGGGCCAGGCAAAGGTCCTGCCAGGCTTTGCGTTTGTCCGTCGGCTTGCGCAGCAGGTAGGCCGGGTGGTACGTGACAATGAGCGGTATTCCGGCGTCGGTCAGGCGATGCAACGTGCCCCGAAGTCGAGCGAGTGGCGCGTCGGAACCGAGCAGCTGTTGCGCAGCGATGCGCCCTACCGCCAGGATCAATCGCGGAGACAACAGTTCGATCTGTCGCTCGAGATAGCCGCGACAGGCATCAGCTTCGGCAGCGGACGGGTCGCGATTACCCGGCGGGCGGCATTTCAGTATGTTGCTGATGAACACGGTGTCACGGGACAGATTGACGGCACGCAGCATTTCGTCCAGCAGCTTGCCGGCGCGACCGACGAAAGGTTCCCCACGTCGATCCTCCTCCGCGCCCGGCGCTTCCCCGATGATCATCCATTCAGCGCGTCGATCGCCAACGCCGAAAACCGTTTGCGTGCGGCCCTGGTGCAGGGCGCAACGAGTGCAAGACGCGACAGCTTGCTGCAATTCCGGCCAGGCAAGCAAGCGAATGTCGCGGGGCGACGCACTGGATTCGCTGTTCTCGATGGCGCGCTCCGCAACCGACTGCCGGTCGCGGAGCGCAAAGACATCAACGCCGAGCGCCGCGAGGTAAGCCAGCCGATCGTTGCTATTCATCGTCCTTCTTGTTGTCCGTGACATCGTCTGTCGCATTGTCCCTCGTGCCGCCCTGCTCACGCGCGCGCCGTCGTGCCGCTGCCAGTCGGCGACGTTGCCAGTACCACTGTGCCGGACCGGACAATGCATAGGAAGCAAACAGAACAAATAAAACCAGCGCAGGCTCGAGAGAGACAAGCATGAAGATCAGCGGAACGACAAGCAACCAGGTAAAGGGAATACGTCCGCCGAGATTAACTTCCTTGAAACTGTGATAGCGGAAATTGGAAACCATCAGCATGCCCGCAGCGGCCGTGATCACAAAGGCGCTGACGAGCGCGCCGAAGCCGTCCAGTTGCAACTTGCTTCCGAGCCATACAAACGCCGCCACTACCGCCGCTGCCGATGGACTCGGCAAGCCGATAAAATATCGCTTGTCCTCTGTTGACACTTGCGAATTGAAGCGCGCGAGCCGAAGCGCGGCAGCAACGGCGAACAGGAAGGCCACCAGCCAGCCGATACGCCCCCATGCAACGCTCCATTCTGCCAGCCGGCTAACGCCCCACTGGTACAGGACAATCGCCGGCGCCAGCCCGAACGACACCATGTCCGACAAGCTGTCGTATTCCTTTCCAAACAAGGTAGTGGTTCCGGTGAGCCGGGCCACACGGCCGTCCAGGAGGTCGAGAACCATTGCGACGAATATGGCAGCACCGGCCTTATGGAAATTGCCATCGACGGCCGCCACGATTGCGTAGAATCCCGCAAATAACGCTGCTGTCGTAAACAGGTTCGGCAGCAAAATAATGCCTCTGCGGCGAGTTTTTTGCAGCTCGTTTTCCATTTACCTCTCTGGCCTTTTTTCCGGGGACGCCTGTGCGTGGTGAACAATACTGCCATGCCACACGGCAGGTTAGAACCGCCTGCGTCGCGGCACAATGATCGTTGCGTTAGTCGTCAGCGATGCGGCAGCTTGGCGATGAGTGACGAGCCGGCCACAACCTTCTCTCCGGTACTCACCAGCACGCGGCCCGTGGCCGGCAGTTGCACTTCGGCAAACTTCGTCAGGCGCAGCCAGCCGCATCGTTCGCCCTGCCCTACGCGCTCGCCAAAACGCAGGAAGGTGCGTGGGACCAGACCGAGACGATGGCCGCGAAAGTGCAATGCAACATCGACACCTTCGTCTGTCTGCAGGTACAGGCCGCGTGGGCTCGCTGGCAATGATTCAGACGATTCGCCGCCATGTCGCTCCATGACCTTGCCTTCGACGGGGCTGCGCGCCGTATAAGTCCCAAGACTGTTGACGCGAATAGAAATGCGGTGCGCAGCGCCGCCACCGGGACCGTCCGCACTTTCACTCACCTCGGTCACGGTACCGTCTACCGGACTCACCACCCCAAGTGGCGCAGCGGGCACCACACGGGCCGGGTCGCGAAACAGCAGCGCCAGGTATACCGTCACGACGAACGGCACGATCGCGTAGCGAATGTCGACGTAATATGCCAATGCACCAGTGAGTGCAGCAGCTATGAGCAAGAGCGGGATGCCCTCGCTGGCCACCATGAATTCGCGACGCGCTTTCAACCTGCTTCGATCCTCCGTACCTCGATTCTTTCAGTGTGCCCGCGATCACAGCCGCATGGAGCCGTCGTGTAGAATACGCGAGCCACCGCACAGGGAACAGCCAGCAAATGCGATTTACGGAATTCGGACTTATTACACTGAAGGAAATTCCGGCTGATGCCGAGATCGTCAGTCACCAGCTCATGTTGCGTGCGGGAATGATTCGTCGGCTCGCTGCCGGTCTTTTTACGTGGCTGCCGCTCGGCATGCGCGTACTGCATAAAGTGCAGAATATTGTTCGTGAAGAGATGAACCGGGCAGGAGCCCTCGAAGTGCTGATGCCGGCCGTGCAACCGGCCGAGTTGTGGCAGGAATCCGCTCGCTGGGATCAGTACGGTTCCTTGCTACTCCGCATGCGCGACCGGCACGAACGCGACTATTGTTTCGGCCCGACGCACGAGGAGGTCATTACCGACATCGCGCGCCGTGAACTCAAGAGCTATCGCCAGTTGCCGGTCAATTATTACCAGATACAAACCAAGTTCCGCGACGAAATCCGTCCCCGGTTTGGCGTCATGCGGGCCAGGGAATTCATCATGAAGGACGCGTACTCGTTCCATGTCGACCAGGACTCGCTCGAGCAAGGGTATCGCCGCATGCACGATGCCTACACGGCCGTATTTACCCGGCTCGGTCTCGAGTTTCGCGTCGTCGACGCGGATAGCGGCGAGATCGGCGGCAGTCGTTCGCAGGAGTTTCACGTCCTCGCCGACTCCGGTGAGGATGCCATCGCCTGGAGCGATTCCAGTGACTACGCGTCTAATGTCGAATCGGCCGTGACCGAAGCACCGGAGGGCCAACGGCCCGCCGCCAGAAAAGCGTTGACCAAAATCGCCACGCCATCGGCCCGTTCAATAGAGGCGCTCTGCAAGTTGCTGGGGGTATCGCCACATGAGACGTTGAAGACGCTGATCGTGGACGGCGACAGCGGACCCGTTGCACTGGTCCTTCGCGGCGACCATACATTGAACAGCATCAAGGCAGAAAAAATTCCCGGCGTTGTCAAGCCGCTGCAAATGGCATCGGCCGAGACCGTTCGTTCGGTAACCGGTTGCGCGCCAGGTTACGCGGGCCCGATCGGTCTCGACATACCGCTCTGGTTCGACCATGCGACGCGACTGATGTCTGACTTCGTCGCTGGTGCGAACGAAGCCGACCATCACTACACCGGCGTCAATTTCGCACGCGACCTTCCGCTGCCCGATACGGTCGATTTGCGGAACGTCGTTGAAGGAGATCCGGCGCCGGGTGGCAAGGGAACATTGCACATCGCACGCGGTATCGAAGTCGGGCATATATTCCAGCTGGGCACCAAGTACAGCGATTCCATGGGCGCGCGCGTCCTGGACCAGGATGGCGTCGAGCGTGCGATGTCGATGGGGTGCTACGGCATCGGCGTTTCGCGCATCGTCGGTGCCGCGATCGAGCAGAATCATGATGAGCGAGGCATTGTCTGGCCGGCACCGCTTGCCCCTTTTGACGTGGTGCTGATTGCCATCAACCAGCACAAATCCGCTGCCCTGCGGGAAGCCGCGGCACAGCTGTACGATGAGCTTCGGGCAGCAGGTATCGATGTTCTGTTCGACGACCGGGATGCACGTCCCGGCGTCAAGTTCGCAGACGCCGAACTGATCGGGATCCCGCACCGACTGGTGATCAGCGAACGCGGTCTCGAGGCCGGCGAACTGGAGTATCGCCACCGTCGGGATCGGGAAGCACGCCTGCTAAAGCGTGAAGATGCTCTCGATCTGTTGCGGAAGGCCCGGCTATCATAGGGCCATCATGTGGTTCTATCGTCTATTCGTCATAATGCTCCTGGCCGGCATCGTTGCACCGTCAGCTGCCCAGCAGGAGTATCCGGACCCGGTTCTGCGTGAACTCCTGCGCGAGGCCGCAAACGATGCGGAGAGTTTTGCCGACCGCTTCGACGCCCAGGTCTGGCTCAGCGACATGTCCCAACGCCTGTCACGCCAGGTAAAAGATCACGAGGAACGTCTTGAAATACTGAGAGGCGTACATTTCGAGGCCAAGCGCGCCGACCTGCCTCCCGAACTCGTTCTGGCAGTCATCGACATCGAAAGCAATTTCGATCGCTTCGCCA
>CAYVLL010000025.1:3249-21825 GCA_964452235.1 uncultured Woeseiaceae bacterium | reverse complement strand
GGCAGGCATTCTGTCGAGGTGGGCCGCGAAATGCCGAGCGCGCGTTCCCGGTCCGCCACCAGAAGCCCGGGTGAGCTTGCGGCTGTAACAGCCGTACGCCAGGTCGGCGTGCCCTATCGCTACGGCGGCAATTCGGTGTCGGGCTTCGATTGCAGTGGCCTGGTGCAATATGCCTACGCAAGTGCGGGCAAACAGCTGCCTCGTACGACGTCAGCTCTTTGGCGACAGACCCGGCCGGTGGGAGGGCACCAGTTGGAGGTCGGTGACGTGTTGTTCTTCAACATAGAAGGAAAGGTATCGCATGTGGGCCTTTACCTGGGGAACGGTCGCTTTGTACATGCACCCTCGAGCGGACGCGAGGTAACGATAGCTGAGCTGGATTCAGCGTTTTACCGGACTGCTTTCATTCGCGGTGGCCGACCGCATTGACGCCATGAGCGTCACTGCACGAGTGTGACCCGATGAAAGCCCCGGGGCTGCGGGCCGCGGTTGGGCCAGACGCAAGACTCAGACGGTTTCGTCGCCGACGATAAACAATTTGAGCTGATCGGCGAGCCCGTCGCAGGCTTTTGACTGCACACGTGCGATCAGTGGAATCGGTATGACGATCGCCGGCAGGAACGACGTGCCGCTGACGTCCGCACTCACGGTGCCGGCGTCCTCCAGGCCGTGCAAATCCCAGACCGATGCTTCGTACTTGGAGTCGTTTTGCCACCAGGCGAATCCGAAACAGCCACCGCCGCCCGGACCTGCGGCGCAGGACATACTGCCGCCCCCTGCAACGCGGTCCGTATTGCCATCCAGCCAGATCACGTAGCGCACGCCCTTGTCAGCGATCATCTCGGTAACGCCGGGGCGCTGCATGAGTTCCGGCAATCCCTTGGTTTCCGCAGGTGCGGTGCGCGGCTCAAACCAGGGGAAAAGAGCGTCGACAAACTCTGTGTTCGGAACCACGCGCAGGCCCGCCGAACCCCTGCCAATGGATTCGCCGACACAGGAAATGAATTTCGCTTCCGTTTCATTTCCCAGGTGATAGCTCTTGGCCATGATGACGACGCCTTCCCCATCACCCAGGCCGGTTGTGCCCTGGCGTACGTCTTCGACTCGCGACGTCACGCACGCGCCAAGCGTGATCGCAAGCGCCGCCAGCGCAAGGGTGCGCCCGCTCCGGTTAACGTAATCAGCCCGAATCATCGCGATCGCCCTCCGAAGTCGTTGTTCGTAAAACCTCACCCGCGGGACTGCCAACAGCCGTTTCCGGACTGCGTGCGAGACTCCGTCGCGCCTCACTCAAGGCACTGATGCCAGTGGCCTTGTCCATCTGCAATATGACCAGCGCGGCCGCATCGCGCATTGCCAGGACCGCCGCACGTTGCAAGGCTTCGTTGTCGCCACCGAAACCGAGATCCTGGCTCTTACCATACGCCGCGATCGGCCAGTTGGCTATCTGGTTGCCATCCTGGTCGAAAATCTTGATGCGGTAGCGAATCCAGACCGCAAACGCGTCAGTCTGGCTCTGGCTGGGGACGGAAAATTCAAACGCATCGATGCTCGGTTCGATCAATGCGTCAAATTTCAGATTGCTTGGGTCTTCATCGTGCCGGAGCACAGAAAAATCAGTGAACATGGAGTCGAACAGCTGCGTGAACAGCATGCTGTTGGCGCGACCCATATCGATTGTCCACTTCTTTTTGCCGATGACCTGCTCTTCGTGGACGAAATGCTCGAACTGTTCCGGAAACCGGGCAGCAACGACAAGAGGCATTTGGTCGATCAACGGCTGTGGAATTGTGGGATTTTGCAACGCGACTTGTTTCGTCGAACAAGCACCAAGCGCAATGGCTAACACTGCGACTGGCAACGCCTTGAGGTGTAGAGCCGTCAATTCGCCGAATTCCCGGAAAGGCCTGATCTGTAAGGTGTGACTTTAATAAGAACCTGAGAGCCCGCAAGAGTTCCGCAGGTCCGTACAAAGCGCCTGTCCCGACTGTAGACCGGGTCAGGAGAACGCGCAACCGCAGCGCTGTAACAAAAGCGTGGCCATCAGGCTGCATCGATTCCCTGCCAGCCAGAGGTCCGGCATCCGTGTCATCGTGACGTCGCCTGAGCAGTTCTCAGGGGTGCCAGGCCACGGGCGCTTCCTCCATCAATGCCGCCTGTTCGCGCAGCGCCAGGACATGCTCATCCCAGTAACGGGGCGATGCAAACCACGGAAAAGCCTGCTGAAAGGCCGGGTCGTTCCAGCGACGCGCGATCCAGGCCGCATAGTGCATGATGCGCATCGTCCGCAATGCTTCGACCAGATGCAGTTCCCGCGCGTCGAATCGTCGAAAGTCTTCGTAGCCGGCAAGCAAAGCGGCAAGCTGCGGAGCCTGTTCGTGACGATCCCCGGACAGAAACATCCACAGGTCCTGGACGGCAGGACCGGTGCGGGTATCGTCGAGGTCGACGATATACAGCTGGTCGCCGGATGCGAGCACGTTACCCGGGTGGAAGTCGCCATGCAGACGCAGGTTGCGGCTGGCGCCGGCGCGCTCGTAACAGCCGTTGATATTGTCGGTGAGGTGGTCGGTAACACTGCAATACGCGTCCACCAGGTGGGGAGGGATGAACTGCTGCTCGAGCAGATACCGCCGCGACGCATGCGCGTACGTTTCGACATCGACGTATGGGCGGCATGCAAAAGGCCGCAACTCACCCTGGAGGTGAATGCGTGCCACCAGTCTTCCTAACTGGCGCAGCAGGTCTGTGCGATCGAGCTCCGGGGCACGTCCACCCCGGTACGGC
The DNA here is from genome assembly GCA_964452235.1 of uncultured Woeseiaceae bacterium. GTDB lineage: Bacteria > Pseudomonadota > Gammaproteobacteria > Steroidobacterales > Woeseiaceae > IDS-8. Next base: position 19,038 of record CAYVLL010000025.1, on the reverse strand, counting down.
GCTACTGAAAAGCGAAACGATCCCCGTTGATGCAGCGTTCGTCCGTCCAGGTTAAGGGGCGCAACGACCGGAATTTCCTGGTCCGCCAGCTCCTGCGTAAAACTGTGTTCCTCGAGGATGGCCGCGTCGCTCCAGCGAGCGGGGCGATAGAACTTTACGACCAGCGGCTCGCGATGGTCGACGCCTACACGATAGACGCGGTTTTCGTAACTGTTCAGGGCCAGAAGCCGACCGTCACACGCAAAGCCCAGCTCTTCCAGGGACGCGAGAATGTCATCCGGCTGCAAGGCGGCGTAGGCGAGTACCGGATCTTCATCCGGCGCGGGCTCCGGCGTCGGCATGACATTGCCGTCGGCCTCGGGTTCATCGTCCGCTCGGGTCCTGTTGCCGCCGGCGCGCCCGGCCGAAGGCTGTCGGCGCTCGCTCATGCGCGCAGCCGCGAGTCTCTTTTGCGCTCGTTTTCGGTGAGAAATTTCTTTCTTATTCGTAAGCTTACCGGAGTAACCTCAAGTAATTCATCATCATCTATGAACTCCAGCGCCTGCTCCAGCGAATAACGTACGGGCGGGGTCAGCAATATATTTTCATCACTGCCGGCCGCGCGAATGTTGGTGAGCTGTTTGGCCTTGGTCGGATTGACGACAAGGTCGTTCTGGCGACTGTGAATGCCGATGATCATGCCTTCATACACAGGTTCGGCATGGCCGATCAGCAAGCGACCGCGTTCCTGCAGATTGTACAGCGCGTAGGCCAGTGCCTTGCCGGGCACCATGGATACCAGGACGCCGTTATTGCGTTGACCCAGCGCCACCGGAAGGTAGCGATCGTAGCGATCGAAAACGTGATAGATCAGACCCGTACCGGACGTGGCGGTCAGGTATTCGGTGCGAAAGCCGATCAGTCCCCGGGTCGGAATTCGATAATCAAGACGCACGCGGCCCTTGCCGTCCGGACGCATATCGACCAGTTCGCCTTTGCGCTCGGCGAGCCGCGACATGACGGCCCCCTGGTAGTCCTCTTCGAAGTCTACGGTAAGCATCTCCCAAGGCTCGGTCTTCACGCCATCGGTTTCGTGAAGGATGACCTCCGGCCTCGAGACGGCCAATTCGAAACCTTCCCGCCGCATATTCTCGATCAGCACGGAAAGATGCAGTTCGCCGCGCCCGGACACACGGAACTTGTCCGGATCGTCGGTCGGTGCTACGCGCAAAGCCACGTTATGCTTCAGTTCCTGGTCCAGGCGCTCGCGAATCTGGCGGCTGGTGAGGAAGCGCCCTTCCTTGCCCGCGAACGGTGATTTGTTCACCTGGAACGTCATGCTGATGGTCGGCTCATCGACGGACAGCGGCGGCAGCGCTTCCGGCGCCTCGCGGGAGCAGATCGTGTCGGAAATGCTGAGTACATCGATGCCACTGAGGACAATGATGTCCCCGGCGCTCGCCGAGTCGATCTTGCGCCGTTCGAGCGCGTGGAAGCCGAAAAGCTCCAGCACCCGTTCGCGTCGTACCGATCCATCGGCGCCGACAATGCTGACCGGCATATTGGTCGAGATGCGTCCCCGCTGGATACGACCGATGCCCAGCACGCCGACGTAGGGATCGTAAGCCAGGCTGGAAATCTGCAGTTGCAACGGCCCATCTTCGTCAACCGCCGGCGGTGGTACATGCGAGACGATGCTTTCGAAAAGCGGCGTCATGTCGCCACTCGCGGTATCGGCGGTCAAACCCGCATAACCTTCGAGCGCAGAGGCATAGATAACCGGGAAGTCCAGTTGTTCCTCGGTCGCGCCCAGTCGGTCGAAGAGGTCGAACGTCTGGTCGAGAACCCAGGCCGGCCGGGCACCGTCACGGTCGATCTTGTTGATCACGACCAGCGGGCGCAAGCCGCGGGCGAACGCTTTTTGCGTGACGAAGCGGGTTTGCGGCATTGGCCCGTCCACGGCATCGACCAGCAACAGTACGCTGTCGACCATGGACAGGACTCGCTCTACCTCGCCGCCGAAATCGGCATGGCCCGGGGTATCGACGATATTGATCCGGTAGTCGCGCCAGCGCAGTGCGGTATTCTTCGCAAGGATAGTGATGCCACGCTCGCGCTCGATGGCGTTGGAATCCATGATCCGGTCAGGCGCCAACGCCCTGGGCCCAAGCGTTCCCGATTGCTGCAGGAGCTTGTCAACGAGGGTGGTTTTGCCATGATCGACGTGCGCGATAATGGCGATATTGCGAAGAAACTGGATGCCGGACATGGAAGAAGTTGGGGTGAAGCAGGAAAAGGGCGCGAATTATAGTGTCCGTGACGCGCAATTGATACGGGCGCGGCGCTAGAGCCGGCCTGCAAGCCGTATTCGGGAAAGTGCATGTACGAAGCCGTCACGCAGGACGTTAGCGAGTCGCCGCCCGGGCCCGGAACCATTGCGTTTTTCGATTTCGACGGCACGCTGGTATTCGGCTATTCAATTTTCGCCCTGACGCTCGAGCGGGTTCTTTCCGGCCAGTTGGCGCCCGGGGAGGCGCTTACGCGGTTTCTCCAGATCGCCGGTCTGCGTGTTGCGGGCGGCGAGTTCCCGGCGTTGCTTGAAGCGGCCGCCGAGCAATTGTCCGGCCTGGAGGAGGCATCGTTCACCGAGCTCGGCGCGACCGTTTTCGAAAAATATCTCGCCGGCGCGATTTATCCGGAATCACGCGCGCTGGTCAAAGCTCATCTGCGCCGCGGTCATCGTGTGGTCATTTTGTCTTCCGCGACCTGTTACCAGATCGATCCGGCGGCACAGGAGCTGGGCGTAACCGACATCCTCTGCAACCGGCTGAGTGTGCGGAACGGACGCTTCACCGGCAAGATGCGAAAACCGATCTGTTACGGCCCCGGAAAACTCGCCGCCGCGCGCAAGTTCGCCAAAGCCTGCGACGTTCCCCTGACACGTTGCTACTTTTACAGCGACGGTATCGAGGATCTGCCACTGATGCAGGCGGTGGGTTTCCCGCGCCCAACCAATCCGGACCGTCTGCTGGAAACCGAGGCGCGCCGGCGGCACTGGTACATTCGCCGCTTCGCCAGTCGCGGCGTGCCAGGATTTCGCGAGCTGGTCCGCACCGGGCTGGTCTACGGCGCATTCTTTTCCGCTGCACTGCAGATTGTGCCGACCTGGATTCTCAATCAGTCCCGTCGTGCTGCGGTCAATCTTGCTGTTACTACCTGGGGCGAATACGGCAGCGCGTTGGCCGGTATCGATATACGAATCGAAGGCGAGCAGCATCTCTGGGCGCAACGGCCGGCAGTCTTCCTTTTCAATCATCAAAGTGCAATAGACGTTCTCATCATCGCGCGGCTGCTGCGTCGTGATTTCACGGCAATAGCAAAGCAGGAAATTGCGCGCAATCCGCTGGTCGGACCGGTGTTTCGCGTCGCGGATACCGTGTTTGTGGATCGCCACAATCATGCGAAGGCGATCGAAGCGCTCAAGCCCGTGGTGACCGCCTTGCGGGACGGGCTTTCGGTCGCGATCGCGCCCGAGGGCACGCGCAGCGCAGGGCACAGGCTGGGTGCCTTCAAAAAGGGACCCTTTCACATTGCCATGCAGGCGGGGGTGCCGATCGTGCCGGTGGTAATACACAATGCGGCCGACGTGCTGCCAAAAGGCGGATTCTTTATCCGGCCCGCCGTAGTGAACGTGGATGTCCTGCCGCCGGTGGCAACGGCGGGCTGGACAGCAGCCACGGTCGATCGACATGTGCAGGAAGTGCGCGATTTATTTCTCAACAAACTGGGTCAGTCTGTCGACGTGGATGCGGCACACGTCAGGCAGCGAGCGCCTTGACCATCATTGCGACTTCCTTTGCGCCATCATCGATTACCTGCGAGCCGACCTGTACGAAACCCATCCGCTCATGGAATTGCATGGAAGCCGGGTTGGGAGGCCGCAGATTGACTTCGCATACCAGTCGCGGAGCTCGCGAATTGAATGAGGATTCGAAGTCGCGGTAAAGAGCCGCCGCCAGCCCACGACGCCGCGCTGCCGCGGCAACAGCGATACGGTCAATATAGGCAAAGCTCGAGTACTTGTCGCAGAACCAGCGGAAGTTGAGGCTCTGATAGTCGGCATTCGGTGTCAGGCCGACCAGGAATGCAGCTGGCACACCGTCAACGACCGCCACGCGAAAATAGGCGGCCTCGTCCAGGAATTTCTGCATCTGAGCGAGGGGCACGCTGTTGACGTGCGGAACGGCCGCCTCGTTCATCTCGAGTACGCAGTGCAGGTCGTGCGGCTCGACGTCTCGAATAGGTGCTGTCATTCCCGAATGGTAAGCGGCGGCTGGCAGCAACGCCAATACGTTGTCAGGCACGCCGCTGCATGGATCCTGAGCCTCGTAGGTCACCGGGGTTCCGGGTAACATTGCTGTCACGCTCGCAATTCGCTCCGTTTCGCCACACCGGGATTTCCTCAATTTTATGAACAACAACAAATTCATTACTTCTCTGATACTGACCGGCATGTTGCTTCTCGGTGCCTGCTCCGATTCATCGCGCGAGGATGCGAAATCGGCCAGGGCAGCGCTGGCATCGGATGACAGCATCCTGCGCTTTGTGCCGGCCGATTCGCCCTATGTAATGGCTGCCGCCGAGCCGCTGCCGGACGACGTCCGCGATGAACTCGAGGAAAAGGCCGCGCCGGTCATAGAAGCCTATCGCAAGTTGCTCAAGGTCACGATGCAGCAGGAAGCCGATGCAAACGCGCCAATCGACCTGGGAGATCAGGAGAACGGCGACCTCAATGCGCTGCTGAGTGAAATGTCGGAGCTGATGACGCCCGAGGGTCTCGAATCCGCCGGCATCGATCGAAACACAACGGCGGCGATTTACGGCAACGGTTTGCTGCCGGTCTTCCGGGCTTCTCTCAGTGACGAGGGCTTGATGGAGTCGACCTTGACGCGGCTCGAGGAGCAGGCAGGGAACAAGATGCCGGTTGCATCGATCGACGGGCACAGTTACCGGATCGCGGAAGGGGAGGACGGCACCGCACTGATCATTGCGGTGCTCGACGGTTACCTGGTAGTGACCCTCGTACCGGGCAGTCCATCGGAGGCGGTATTGAAATCCGCACTCGGACTTGATTTGCCTGCAATCAGCATTGCCGAGTCCGGTGAGTTGACCAGGCTGGCGGAAAAATACGGTTTCCAGGCGCATGCGCTCGGCTTCCTGGATGTCGGCAGAGTTGCTTCCGTCTTCCTGGACGATCCGACCGGCACCAACAAGGAAGTGCTGGCGATGCTGGGCTACGACGGGTCTGCAATCTCCGATGTATGCCGGCAGGAAGTCCGCGCGATGGCCGGGGTCGCACCGCGCATCGTCGCCGGCTATTCGAAAATCACCGCCGACGAACTGGTATCCAATTCCGTCATAGAACTGCGTAGCGATATTGCAAACGGGCTGGCGGCATTGACCGCGCCCGTGCCGGGATTGGGGGAGAAGTCTCACCGTGGCCTGATGAGCTTCGGTATGAGTCTCAATCCGCTGGCCGCGCGCGAATTCTACGAAGCTCGACTGGATGCGCTGGAGGACCAGCCGTACCAATGTGAATTCTTTGCAGGCGTGAACGAGGCGGTGGCCGGCGGACGCGACATGCTGAACCAGCCGATGTTTCCACTCGTGTACTCGTTCAGGGGTTTCGTCGCAACCATCGACAGTATGAAGGGTATGGATATCCATGCCGGTCAACCGCCTACGGATGTCGATATGCAATTGCTGATCGCATCTGACAACGCGGAAGGGCTTGTTGCGATGGCGGCCATGTTCAGTCCCGAGGTTGCGGCGCTTGATCTTCAGCCGGATGGCAAGCCGGTGCGGCTGCCGGTGCCGCCGGTCGCGTCCCAGGTACGGACGGCCTGGATCGCCATGTCCGACGCGGCACTGGCACTGTCGGTCGGCGAGGGCGGCGAGGCTCACCTGCCAGCTATGTTGTCGGCACCGCTGGTATCGCCGCCGCCATTCATGAGCATCGACATGGATGCTGCAAGCTACTACGGATTTGTTGGCGACGCGGCCGCGCTCGGTGGTAGCGACGAAAACACCGCGGAAGTCAATGCAGCCGTGCGTGAAGCCATGACCAGCCTGCAGGCGCTGATCCGGCGCATAACCGTCGATGTGCAGTTTACAGAGCGAGGAATTGAAGCCCCGTCAACGGTAACGCTCGCTGACTGAAATCGCATCGGCAGAAGCGCTGCTCGGAGGCAGTTCCGGGAACCAGGCCTGTGTTCGGTTGGCGAAAGCGACCAGCGACAACATGACCGGGACTTCCACCAGTACCCCTACGACCGTGACCAGTGCGGCGCCGGAGTTAAGGCCGAACAGCCCGATTGCTACGGCAACGGCCAGTTCGAAGAAATTGGAGGTACCGATGAGCGCGCACGGTGCGGCCACTTTGTACGGCACCCGCCAGAGAAATGCGGCCAGGTACGCAATCGCAAAAATGCCGTAGGACTGGATCAGGAGCGGCACGGCAATCAGGGCGATCAACAACGGCTGGTCGAGAATTACCCGTCCCTGAAAGCCGAATAAAAGAACTACCGTTGCCAGCAGGCCGAGCACCGAGAAGGGTTTTACTAGCTCGATGAACCCGGCAACCGATCGTTCCGCCGCCACGACGCTGTCTGCACCCGCGCTCAGTCTTGCCCGGGTAATGACCCCGGCGATGAGCGGGATCAATACGTAGAGGCCGACCGATAGCAGCAGGGTTTCCCACGGGACTTCGATATCGGTGACGCCAAGCAACAGCGCAACGATGGGCGCGAAAGCGAAGATCATGATCACGTCATTCAGCGCAACCTGGACCAGCGTGTAGTTGGCATCGCCGCGTGTCAGTTGCGACCACACAAACACCATGGCAGTACACGGCGCGGCACCGAGCAGGATCAGCCCGGCAATATACTGGCTCGCATTGGCCGGATCGATCAGGTCCACGAAAAAATAATGAAAGAACAACACGCCGAGTCCGGCCATGGTGAACGGCTTGATGAGCCAGTTGACAACCAGCGTGATGATCAGCCCCTTCGGTCGCTCATGGATGCGTTTGAGACTCGAAAAGTCCACGGACACCATCATGGGATACACCATGAACCAGATCAGTATGGCGACGATAAAGTTGACGGATCCGTACTCGAGACTCGCGAGCGTGCGAAAAAGGCCCGGAAACCAATTGCCCAAAGCGATGCCGACGACAATGCAAAGTCCCACCCAGATGGACAAATAGCGCTCAAAAAAGCCGATCGGTTGCGTTGCGCTCATACGGGGGGCTTTTTCCTGATTGATAAAATTTGCTTCAGGTTCCGTCACGGAACATGGGACCCGATGCGATCCAGCTGCACTTGCAAACGCGCGCGGTCGCCTTTCAGTTCTTGCAGCGGTAACGCCAGGAATGTTTCGATGCGAGCGCGCAGGATGCGGTACGCATCCATAAAGGCAGCGTCGATTTCCTCGTCGGTACCCTCGGCGTGAGCCGGGTCCGGGACACCCCAGTGGCTGCGCAGGACCGCGCCGAGATAAGCGGGGCAGGTTTCGCCGGCGGCGTTCGAGCACACCGTAATGACGATGTCAGGAGTCACGTCGAGGTTGTCCCAGGATTTGCTGTGATAGCCCTCGGTCGAAATACCTTCGCGCGCCAGAAGGGCGAGCGATCGCGAATGGACCGTGCCGGTTGGATGACTTCCGGCACTTATCGCCCGCCAGCCAGTGGGCGCCAGATGATTGAAGATGGCCTCGGCGAGGATCGAGCGGCAGGAATTGCCGGTGCATAAGAAAAGGACATGCATACTGTTCAGGTAATACGGGGGGACGACTGCGCGAGCCGCTTTGCGGGCGACCTCACCGCGATGTCATCCAGTTCGGCGCATTGCTCCGGGTGGCCCGCGCAGCATTCTTCAGTCAGGTAGGCGATCAATTCCTGCATCAGCGGCAAGTTGGCGCGATAGCGCTGGTAACGGCCTTCCTGGTCCACCGAGAGCAAGCCGGCATGGGTCAGTATCTTTAGATGGAACGAGAGGTTGGATGCCGGTACGTCGAGGATCGCGCCGATTTCGCCGGCCACCAGCCCCTCGGGCCCCTGCCTGACCAACAGCCGGTAAATCTCCAGCCGCAGGCCGGATGACAAAGATTCAAAAACCGAGGTCGCAGCGCTTCGCTCCATAGTTCGATATTACAATAAATATTGAAATATGGAAGACGCCTGGTTCGGATTGCGCCGCATTTATACTCACCGCCACAGGCTCACCTGCAAGAAGAATTTCAACACAAGGATTCGAAATCAATGAAGCCAAACGGGACTCGCGTTTCGCCGGATGGCCGCGTATTTGCAGCGGCTACTTTTTTGCTCTCAATGTCGATCACGTTACCGCTCGTTGCCCTCGCCGAGACTTTTGAGCAGGGCCGAATCGTCGCGCCCTCAGGCCATAGCGTGGCTGTCTCACGTGAACGCATTGCGCCGGAAAACCGCATGCTGGTCGATCGCCTCGAAAATCTGCTGCCTGCGCTGATGGCGGAAGCGGATATCGATATGTGGCTCATTCTCAATCGCGAGTACGCGGAAGACCCCGTGTACTTCACTCTGGTGCCCCAGCCGAGCTTTGCAGCGCGGCGCACGACGATGCTGATCTTCAATCGCCGGGCAGACGACACGGTCGAACGGCTAACCGTCAATCGCTACCCGCTGGGCGAGCCGTACGAATCAGCCTGGTCCGGCGGCGATCTGGACGAGCAATGGGTCGCGCTGGGGGCATTGATCGGTGAGCGCGCACCCGAGCGAATCGGCATCAATGTGTCGGACACCTGGCCGGAAGCAGATGGACTCACGCACCGCTTGCACCAGAAGCTGCTCGACGTGCTGCCGGATGGTTTTGAACGCCGACTGGTGTCTGCCGAGGATCTCGTGGTGCGTTGGCTGGAAACCCGCAGCGAGGAGGAGATCGGCGTCTATCCGCATATCGTGTCGATCGCGCGGGGTGTGCTGGCCGAAGCTTTCTCCAGTCGCGCGATCGCACCCGGCGTGACGACGACAGACGATGTCGCCTGGTTCCTGCGGCAGCAATTCGAATCGCTGGGCGTGTCCATCTGGTTCATGCCTTACGTCAATATCCAGCGGCCCGGCATCGAGTGCGATGAAGAGATGGCATTCTGCGGCATCAGCGGTGTGATCCGGCCCGGCGACGTACTGCATACCGATGTCGGCATTTGCTACCTGAAACTGTGCACGGACACCCAGGAAATGGGCTATGTGCTGAAGGCCGGGGAGGCGGATGTTCCACAGGGCCTGAAGGACGCATTGGCACAGGCCAACCGCTGGCAGGATCTTCTTACGTCTGAATTCAGGACCGGTCGAAGCGGCAACGAAATTCTTCTCGCCGCGCAGCGGCGCATGCGCAATGAGCCCTGGTCCTTTAACATTTATACCCATCCCATCGGCTTTTTCGGGCACGCACCGGGTCCGACGATCGGTATGTGGGACCTGCCCGGTGCCGTCGATGACACCGGTGATTGGCCGCTGCATCCAAACACCGCCTACGCCATAGAAGGCGGTATCAAACTGGCGGTTGCGGAGTGGGGCGATCAGCTGGTCAATATCAAGACCGAGCAATCCGCGTTGTTCGATGGCGAACGGGTGATTTACCTGGGAGGACGCCAGACGGAGTGGCATGTCATCCGGTGAAGCGCGAGCAGTGCAACTCAGTCGACGTTGTTGCGGACCAGGAACATCGCTTTATCCAGCGCCACAAAGAAGTCCTGGTAGGTCGCTGCCTCCGTGACGCTTTTTTCACCGACTCGTGCACTGGCACGAACTGATACTGCCTCCACCGACTTCGGCACAACGGTTACCGTCATGCGCATATCGAGGGAATGAGCGCGGGTGCCGGTGATGATTCCAAGCCCCGTATCCGCCTGGTCGATCGTAAATCCGAAATCCTGCAGGGTTGCGATGACGGCGCGCATCGTCAAGGTCTTGTCCAGGTGATCGTACTCGCGTGTCTGCACGCTGCGCAGTTCCAGCGGCGCGGCGGTTCCGGCAACGTCGAATGGCGTCGCCGCGCAACCGGCGAGCACCGTGGAAAGAACGTATGCTGCAAAAAAAATTGCCTTACGCATTGTTGTTCACCTCGATGTACAGGGCTTTCGCCAGCTTGTCGAATATCCTCTGGTAGGCAAGCGGATCATCGATCGTGCCACGCGACAAAATTTGTGCTTGCTTGGAAAAGGTCACTTGCTGGATCGTGATTCGCGTAACGAATTGGCCGTTGCCGGCCAGGCTCGGCAGGACGACAGTCGTGATCGTGATCGCGTGCCTGTCCGTCGCACGTTGAATCATGCCGCAGCCACACAACAAATCCAGCAGGACCAGCCCGACCTTCTCACTCGTCGAATCGGCGTCCGAAACCTTCGACGCGGTAATGACACCGAGCGGCGCTTCGATCTGGTCGATGTTGTATTCCATGTCCTGCAGGGCGGCGATTGTCGCAGCGAGAATTTCGTTTTCCGCTCGCGCGGTGAACGTCCGCGTCTGCATCGCGCGAATGTCCAATGTGCTCTCGGCAAGTCGCAACGAAGGCGCCTTCGACGGTAACGCGCAGCTGGAAGCAGTCAGGACGGAAATGGCGGCCATAACCAGCATGCGTCGGGCAGGGTTGCATAAACGCCTGTTCATCAGAACCTCGACGTGTGATAGGAGAAGTCGTGAACCCGCTGTGCATCGTCGAACCTGATGATGACGGTCAACGTCCGCTGTGACGTCGACCGTGCGCCGGCACTCATCGTGCCGACCCCGGCGCCGCCGCCCGAGCCACCGAAGACCAGGCCGACGAGCGTGCCGCTGCTGCGTGACTCGGCCACTTCCGTGGAGATCTTGTCGTAGATCCAGGTCTCACGGCGCGCACCGTCGCTCGTGACGATATTCGGCGAGCCAAGCACGCCTGCGACTTCGGCGGCGGCCATGCCGATGCGGATGTCCTTTTGCACGGTGCCCACGGTGGTCCGATCGAGCTCGTGCGTCGCACGGACATCGGCGGCATGGTGGGTGGCACTGCAGGCGCCGTTCAAAAGTGCCGCAGCGGTGAGAAACGCGATCACGCCAGCTTTGTTCATGGTCTTACTCCACTCGTTCGGGGAACGTTGGAGCAGACCTTAAGGCAGGACGGTTCCGCCGGCCTGATGAAGTCCTTAGGTATTCCGGATTCTATGCTGAGGAATTTGTGATGGTGCAGACGGTTGACCGCCCGTTTTCACCGTAACGGGGTCAAGGGCCCTGCGTTGGCCGCTGCGCCGTCAGTTTCGTTGCTTTCAGCGCCTGCTCAACGATTCTGCGCGTCGCACTAAGCCGGTCCAGCGCGCGCACGAGTGCAACCGATCGCAGTTCGCCACGACTACCGCTCCGCAGCAGCTCGGCCTTGCATTGCTGGTATTCGTTCTCGAATGCGGCCAGGATATCGTCGATCGTCGCAGCGGGCCGGGGGGCGCTACCTGCGATGGGGCCGCTCAATGCCCGGCTGGCTGCCGTTCCCAGACGGACAACAGCGTCATCGGCGACCGGACCGACCCCGCCCGGCGCGGCCCGCCGCAGGTCCCGCACGGCCTCGGCGATCGCGCGATAGTACTGGGCCACGCGCAGCGCATCGGGCAGCGCTTGCTCGATGATCGCGTCACCGCCGCTGTTGATACGCGAGGCAAAGTCGATGATGCGCGTGCCAAGGTCCTCCAGCTGTTCGATATCCTGCTCAAAATCAGGCTCCCCGAGCCCTTCCAGGCTCAAAGCGGCGCGTGCCTGCGCCAGCGACATTTCACCCATGCGATCGAGCTCGAGGTGAAGTGCGTCGAGCGCCAGACGCGGGGTAGCCAGCACGTTGTCGTCCAGATGTCGTGGCAGCGAACGGTCGGCACGCTCTGCGGCGCTGAAGCGATGCTCCAGCCAGCCGACCAGCCATGGCAGCATGGGCCAAACCGCCAGAATGCCCAGCAGGTTCACCTGCGTGTGCACGATCGCCAGGATCGTCGCCGGCAATTCGCCGGCCCCGGCCAGCTCGCCGAGAACCCGTGCCGACCTGACAAGCCACGGCAACAGCAACAGCGCGATCGCTGCGGCGACCAGATTGAAAATCACGTGCGCCGCGGCGGTGCGCCGCGCCGCGCTGGTCGCGCCAAGCGTCGCGAACAGCGCAGTCGACGTGGTGCCGACGTTGGCGCCAACGACCATCGCTGCGGCAGCTTCCAGCGCAATCAGGTGCTGCGAAGCAGCGGTCAGGGTCACCGCCAGCGCGGCGCTGGAGGACTGCATCAGCAGCGTTAGCACGATACCGATGGCGGCCGACATCAGGATCGCGAGCGCGCCACCGCCGGCGATTAACGAAAGGTCCAGCGCTTCACCGGCACCGCTAAACGCCTCTTTGAGCACGTCCAGACCGAGAAAGAACACGCCGAAGCCTACCAGCGCCTGTCCCAGCGCCGAGCGGCGACCGGCACCGGTCAGCCACAAGGCCGTGCCCAGCGCGACCAATGGCATTGCGAACAGTTTCAGATCGAGCTTGAAACCGACCAGTGCGACGATCCATGAGGTGAGAGTGGTGCCGAGATTGGCGCCAAAAATCAATCCCACTGCCTGACCGAGGCTCAACAGCCCGGAATTCACAAAGCCGATAGTGGCAAAGATCACGGCACTCGATGACTGCACCAGCGCGGTGATGGCGGCGCCGGACAACAACGCACGGAAGGGGCTGTTGGTTGCGGTGCCGAGCAGTTCGTGCAACGCGCCGCCGGCGGCCACTTTCAGGCCGTCGGTCATCAGCCGCATGCCGAGCAGGAACAGCCCGATGCCGCCGAGAAAGTTTGCAATCGCGGCCCAGTTCAGCATGCACCGCCCAGCGCTACATCGACAAAGTGCTCGCGGCGGTCGTTGACGAGCGGGATGCGAGCACCGGGACATACGGCGCCGTCCAGCGTTATGCAGATCGACTGCGGCGGCACGGCATAAATGTCTGCGGACATGACGTACGGCCCGACCTTATTGCGCTCGATCGCTTCCGGCGTATTGCCGTGATTGACGAAAATGAGAAATGTGCCCTTTCATGCTCTGTGTCCGCATTTAAGCTTAAACGGTGCCAGCCAACTTGGAGAGAAAGCGAATGAAAATGCTCGTGGTGTTGTTCCTGCTCAGCATAGTTGCTGCGTTGCCGGCTTCAGCCCAGTCGGGAACTCAATCTTTCGATTGCATGGTTGCGCATCTGCGTGTCAATTCCGATCGGTTTTTCGTGCAATGTCACGCTCAATTCAGCGGCGTGAGAATCCCGCCGTTCGTCAAGGAGATTCCTTACTACTCCGCGCCGTATTCGCAGCGCAATGCATCCATGATGCTGGATTTGATAACGAGTGGTCGCGCCCAGGGTAAGTCCATCAGGATCATTTTCGATCAGGATACAGGCACGAATCCGAGCGGTTGTCAGCCTGGCAACTGCCGACGAATAGTTGCCGCCGGCATCAATTACTGAGTGGCTTGCAAAGTCGTTGGTGAGTTTGAACCCGCCGACGGCTCCAGCAACATGCTCGCAGGGATGCCGACCCTATTCAAGCTGCTCACCTGAAGATCGAGTTCAACCTGGCGAACCTGCAATTAAGGTCTGATCGATCACGTCAGGAATTATAGCGCGCTGCAACCCAATCCGATTTCGGCATCTCCGTTTCCGGCTTGCGTCAGGCGGGCCCTCGCTGCCGGCAACCGCAATTTCGCCTGAGGAGCCGTCTCGGGCAGTAAGCGACATCTGAGTCAAGCGCCTGGTCATTATCGACGCGAGAGCGGACGCAACGACCTGGTTTCGGGCTATCCTCGCCACATCCGGCTTGGGAGGCTGATTCAATGACAGGTTTCACAGGCTTAGCGCTGCTCAAGGAACTGCGTCGACGGCGCGTGTTTCGCGTGGCGGGCCTGTATGTCGTCGGCGTTTGGCTGCTGATGCAGGCGGCGAACATACTGTTCCCCGGCTGGGGTATTCCCGACGCAGCGATCCGCTACCTGTTCTGGGCGGGATTGCTCGGTTTTCCGGTAGCCCTCGTGTTCGGCTGGGTTTTCGAGATCACGCCGGACGGCATCCGCCGCACGCAGGCTCTGGACGCGCAATCGGAGCCGGCGGCTTCGCTGCCATTGCGCCGCGCGGATTACCTGATCCTGGCGGCTTTCCTGACCGTGGTCGGGCTGCTCGTCTTCGATGCCACGGGACGCGTACTCCGCACGGCCCCTGAAGTGGAGACCCGGACGCGCACCGCAGAGCTCATCGAGAGTTCCGTCGCGGTGCTGCCGTTCACCAACCTGAGCGGCGATCCGGAGCAGAGCTATCTGTCGGACGGCATCTCGGAGGAAATCCTCAACCGGCTGTCTGCGTTCAGTGAGCTCAAGGTGATCGCGCGCACCTCATCGTTCGCGCTTCGGGAAAGCGGCTTTGACATCGCCCGCATGAGCGCGCTGCTGGGCGTGCAATATCTCTTGCAGGGCAGCGTGCGGCGCGATGGCGGGCAGCTCAGGATCTCGGCCCAGCTCATTGAAAGCAACGGCGTGCAGGTGTGGAGCAACAGCTTTGACCGTCCGTTGGGCGGCATCTTTGCGTTGCAGGATGAGATCGCGGAAGCCGTGGCGCTGAGCATCGTGCCGCAGATTTCGCCACCTTCGTACCAGGAACGACTTCCGGACCTGGAAGCGTATCAGCACTACCTCATGGGTCGCGAAAAGCTCGCGCATCGCACGGCCATGTTCTGGAGCCTCGCGGCCGAACAGTTCTCCCGGGCCATTGAACTGGATCCGGAGTTCGCCGAGGCTTACGTGGACCGGGCGACGGTCCTGACGCTCGGCGCAGTCTGGACCCAGGATCACGAAGCACAGTACGACCAGGCGCAGCGGGATATCGACGCGGCGCTGGCGCTGAAACCGGAGCTCGCTTCGGCCTATGCCGTGCAGGCTTTGGTGCTGCTCAGCCGTGACCCTCGCGCGGCGGTCGAGCAGGAGGCCCTGCTGTTGCTGCGCAGGTCGCTGGCGATGGATCCGAACCAGGCCGATGCCCTGAATTGGCTGTCTGTCATGCTCGAAAGGCAAGGACAGAATGCCGCGGCTGCAGAGGCGCTGCAACGCGCCGCGCGCCTCGATCCGCTCTCGCCGACCACCAATGGCAACCTGGCGTGGCACGAAATGCGCGCCGGCCGGCTCGACGAGGCCGAGCGTCGGCTGATGCGCCTGCTCGAGACACCCCAGCCGCTCATCCCGGTTTTCATCCCGCTGCTCGAGCTGAATTCATCCACTGGTCGCCAGGAACGGAACGTCGATGTCGGCCAGCGCATCATGCTTTCGCTCATCCCCTATACGGGCCAGGCCGGAGGTCATTTCGGGCTGGTGCAAGCCTACGGCGAGCTGGGCATGCATGAGCGCGCCGAGTACTGGCGGGCGCATTACGAACGGGAACACCCCGGAATCCTCCTTGGGCAGGTGTTCAACATCCACAATCTGGTGCTCGTGGCGGGCCAGCTCGACTACGCTGAGGGCCTGGCGCAATTCCAGGCAGCGCTGGAGGGCGCCAACATGAATCTCGAGCGGGCGCCAGAGACTAGTCGGCAGATCTACGGCGAGCTGCAATCCCTCGCCGGCAATCATTCGGTGGCGATCAATATCCTGGCGCCGCTGGTCGACCTGGACACCCCTCCTGCGGCCGCGGTAATGGGTTCGCGGACGTCGCAGGCCCTCGCGTGGGCCTACCTGCAGCTTGGCGAGACAGGCAGCGCGCA
>CAYVLL010000025.1:0-3149 GCA_964452235.1 uncultured Woeseiaceae bacterium | reverse complement strand
CGTCGCAGGCCCTCGCGTGGGCCTACCTGCAGCTTGGCGAGACAGGCAGCGCGCAGAAACTCCTGCAGCGACTCGAGCACGGTTTCGTCGAACTGGAGGAACGCGGGCGGCTGCACCTGGGAAACGAGCGTGCTGCCTACGCTTTGAACACCCTGCTGCTCGGCGATGCGCCGCGTGCGCTGGAGCAGCTCGAGAAGGCCGAACAGTCCGGCTGGCGCCGTTACCAGGCTGTGCTGCGCGACCCCCGCTGGGCCGCATTGCGCGACGAACCTCGATTCCAGGCAATCGTGGCACGCAGCAAAGCGGACATCGCTTTACAGCGCGAGCGGGTCGAGGCCCGCGATCGCGAGGACGATTTCGAGGCCCGACTCGACGCGGCGATTGCCGCGCACCGGGCGCGACAAGAACGGCCGTGAGCGCCATCTGGTCGTCGTCTTCCGGCACATGGCAAGGCGGTCACCGGCGCGGCGGTCACCGCGGCGTCAGGACCAGGCGCGCCGCCACGTCGATGGCCTCCTTGCGCGTCGGTACAGTGATGCGTTCCCCTCGGGCCCACGACTCGAGCAGGTTGTCGTACCACGGCGAGCGGAAGTGCCCGGACGCCCCGCCCGACAGCATGTACAGCGAGGCATCGGGGTCGGACAGGTCGTAGACAGCCTGGTAGCTGGAGTTGGACAGCGATTGTTCGAAATGCGGCGAGCCCGTCAGGGTCAGGCCGCGTACGAACAGTGTGTCGGGCCCGCCGGCATAGGGAAGCCGGCGCGAAAACAGGGCGTCCATCCCAGGCCACCCGGCCAGGCCGAGGTGCGGGTGGCGCCCGCTGCTCGCCGCGCCCCAGCGCCACGCCGAGGGATCGGATCCATACGCCGTCTCCAGCGCCCGGCGGGCCGCGGTCAGGCTCCCGGAGAGTGCATCGGCGCAGCTTTCCAGGGTCTCTGTGTCGTGCAGGTTGCACCACTGCGCGGCCGGTCCGCCGAGTGCCCGTTCCACCAGCGCGAAGTACGGAGAGCTCAACGCTGTAAACAGTTCCGGCGCCAGCTTGTCGGCCATCAACCAGCGGCTGAGCTCGGACGTCCAGACCATGAAGACCAGCGGGGCCGGACTGTCGAGCTCAAAGCGAAAATCCCACTCGCCCAGCAGGCTCGCGACGGCGGCATCGGCCTCGCTTGCAGGCCGCACGTTGAGCAACCTGGGCGACAGGCGCCGCGCCCGCAAAGAAAGCGTGTCCTGCTGCATGCGCACGAACGATTCGCGGTCGTGCAGTGGCGTCGCATCGAGCAGTTCGTGAATCCGGTGAGCGCGTTCCGGCGACACCGAGGAGTCCGAGAGATAATAGGGATAGGCATCGCCTGCTACCTGATGGTTGGCGGTCACGATACGACCGCTGGGGGGATCCATCACCCTGGGATGCAAACCGTAATCCAGCATGTCCCACTCGTTGCTGTCCTCGGGAGCAAACCCGACCCCGGTCGCGTGTTCGGTCGGACGCAGCGGAATCCTGCCGGCCAGTACATAGGCGATGCCGCCATCAACCTCGGCCAACGTGACGTTCAGCGACGGTGCGGTGACCAGCCCCAGAGCCTTCAGGGCCTCCTGCACATTGCCTGCGCGATTGAGCCGCAGTATGGCCGCGGGCGAAGTCTCTTCATCATCGCCCACGCTGCGAGCCTCGACCAGGGCACTGGGCTCGCGCGACATTGGCATGAAAAGAAGGTGATCGGGGATCACCGTGCCTGTCGGTGTTGAATAGACCACCTCGGTGACGTCTCGGCCAAAGCGCACCTTGATGGTTTCCGTACGCTGTTCGAAATCCTCCCAGGGCTCGGCGGGACCGCGACGGTAACGGTCGGCCCGGTTCGGGTCCGCCTCCAGTAACATGAAGTCGCGCTGGTCTGCGTAACCGCTGGTAATGCCCCATGCCAGGCGGTCGTTGCGTCCCGCCCCGATGCCGGGGAGACCCGGGATGGATGCGCCGACCGTATTCCGGCCTGCTATCGAGAGATGCAACAGGTACCAGAAGTTTGGCAACGAGGAGGGTAACTGTGGATCGTTAGCCATCAGCGGCTTGCCGCTGACGGTATGCGACCCGGCGAGCGTCCAGTTGTCCGAAAAGGTCCGGTCGAGATTGGGTGACAGCGGCCAGGTCACGGCGCCGTCCTCGATGATGGTCCTGACCGGCAGATTGTTGCCGACGAGGGCGTCGGCGGCGAAGGGCACGCGCGCGAAATAACGCAGCCGCGGCCACAGGCTCTCGTACCCGCCTGACTGCTCCCGCATCAAGGACTTGTAAACCAACAGGCTGTCTGCGGGCCGCCAGGGCTCCGGGTGTACATGCAGGATCTTCATCTCCGGCGGGCGCCGGTAGAACTCGCTGCCAAGGTAGGCGTTCACTCCGGCGGCGTATGCCTCGAGTAACGGCTTTTCGTCGGCCGGAAAGCCGGCCCAGTAGCGCTCCAGGGCGGCCGCGTAGCCGCGGTTGCGGTATAGCCGGTCACTGGCAACACCGAATGCCCCGAGCCATTCTGCCAAACGTCCCGCCATGGACTGGCGGGTAAGCAGCATCTGCCAAAGCCGATCCTGGGCATGAACGAAGCCCTGTGCAAAGTAGGCGTCGGGCGCGGTTTCTGCGAAGACATGAGGAATGCCATGCGGGTCGCGGAGAATTTCAACCGTGGCGAGCAATTCGGTCATCGAGGCGCGACCGTCCAGCTGCGGCAAACCCCCGTGGGCGCGCAGCAAAGTGAAGCCGGCGTACCCGGCCGGAATCAGCACGATCACGGCCAGCGATGCCGCTGTGTAGACAAGGAATCTGCGCATCCCGTTACCCCCCACTGGCTTCCCGCAGTTTAGTACTTCTGGAAGCGCAGCGAACGCTACTACTTCGGCTGCGCTGCTACACGCACGAAGGCCGAGCCGGTCTGTGACGGGTTGCGTGATAAGCCGCGCTTCGGGACGGTGACGGCCGACGCCGAGGCGCGCCCGACAAACGCCGAAGGGCCGCAAGGGCGGCCCTTCATGACTATCTGGTGGAGGCGGCAACAATCACATCGCCCTACGAATCAATACGTTGCGCTGCTAAACGCCAGAAATGCCGCCATAGATACCCCCAGATCACTTCGCCTGGCTTTATGGCCAGATTCCGGCAGATT
>CAYVLL010000024.1:0-21879 GCA_964452235.1 uncultured Woeseiaceae bacterium | reverse complement strand
TTTGGCGCTTCATGAGCCGAGTGCGGATCTGTGTCGCTGCGAACAGCAGCCTGGGGTCCAGGAACTTGAACCGGATAAAATCACTAACATGATTGAAATTGCAGCGGGAGATTGACTGTAGTGGTAGAAATCCGCGTTCTTGACTCGAAAGATATTGAGCTGATGAAGGCTCTGCTCACGTTGTTTGGCGAGGCATTCGGAGACATAGATACGTATACGAAGAACGTTCCATCCGAGGCGTATCTCACACGGTTGCTGGCTGGCGATTCGTTCATTGCGCTGGCCGCCTTGAACGATGACGTTGTCATCGGCGGAATCGCGGCGTACGAGTTGAAAAAGTTTGAACAGGAGCGCAGCGAAGTATACATCTATGATATTGCCGTCGCAGCAGGGCATCGGCGCAAAGGCGTTGCAACGGCCTTGATCGAAAAGCTAAGAGGCATTTCGGCTGAGCGCGGTGCCTATGTGATTTTTGTGCAAGCCGATACAGGATTCGAAGACGAGCCTGCAATCGCTTTGTACACGAAGCTGGGGCAGCGCGAAGATGTATTGCACTTCGATATTTCCGTTCATGGTGGCGGTAGAGCCGACGTTTGAGTCCCGGGTTATGCTGAACTCTTGGTGCGCAGCGTGATTTCTCTCTACTTTGCGGCGTTTCTTATTACCGTCATCAGTTTCGCGCACTCATATCTCGGCGAACGCTACATTCTCATCCGTCTCTTCCGCCGCGATGATCTGCCCAAGCTCTTTGGCAGCTCCGAGTTCACCGTCCGCACGCTCCGATTCGCCTGGCACATTACGTCGATCGCCTGGCTTGGCCTCGCCGGAATCCTGTTGTTGGCGGCCCATCCACCTGTCACCCCGCAGGGCGTTGGTATGGTCGTTGGCATGACCTTCCTGGCCCACAGCGTCATTGCCTTTGGCGGCTCGCACGGTAAGCATTACTCCTGGGTCGTGTTTCTCGCTATCGGCGCCATTGCTATCTATGCGACGCGCCTCTGAACTGACGCAAATCGTTATGCAACGTCGCCACCCTGTCCCGTTTCGTCCACATACGAGTTATATAACCTTTGCCGCCTGGTCTACGGACCAGCGCGAGTTCCTCAAGCCAAGGCCTTCGAACCCTGCGGAGAATCGTTAATGCCCAACCTTCTGCGAAATGTGCTTGCCATCGTCGCCGGAATTGTCATCGGCGGGGCCGTCAATATGGCACTCATTACTATCAGCCCGTCGCTCATTCCTCCCCCGCCGGGTGTGGATGTCAGCAGCGCCGAAAGCCTGAGCAAAGGAATGCCACTTTTGGAGCCTCGGCATTTCATAATGCCGTTTTTGGCGCACGCACTGGGTACGCTCACCGGCGCTCTCGTTGCTTACCTCATCGCCGCGACCTATAAGGTGCAAATGGCATACGTAATTGGCGCCTTCTTTCTTGTCGGGGGTGTGGTAGCGAGTTTCCTGATTCCAGCGCCCGCCTGGTTCATCGTCCTTGACCTGCTGGCTGCCTACGTCCCGATGGCGTGGCTGTCAATTAAGATTGGCACTCGAATAAGGTCAGGCAGCAATCGTGCAATGAAAAAAGCTGCCTGACCATTCGTTGACGGGCTAACTCATGGACCAGCCAAGGCGACGATGCCTCTCGCTAGTGCCCGACCTGCCACGGTGGGTTGAGACCCGGGACCTGCTTTTGTGGGATGGATCCATCGTCGTCGAGAGCCCGGCTCGGAACGGCTTCGTAGTCTGGAGTGAATCCGACAGCATCGGTTCTGTCGTCGGAGTTCCGGATGCCCTCGCACTTTCGCGCGCTGCTGAGCAAGTATCCGAGCTGTTAGCCTTCCCCGAGAACGTCGAGAAGGTGCAAGCACTTATTCACGATTTCCGGAAGGAACCGGCGACTGTCTTTTCAGCGCCAGCGCAATTGCCGCCGACTCCCACGCACGCTTGCCGCCGGATCAGCCAGGCCGAAATCAGCTCGCAGAAGCATTTGCCACCGGGGCTGCAGGATGAACTATCGGAGGTGGCGGAGGATGGAGTAATCGTAATCGCTGCCTTTTCCGGCTCCCTGCCGGTAGCCTTTGCCTACGTGGCTTCCGAGACAGAGACTCTGTGGGACGTATCGATAGACACAGTCGAGGGCTATCGTCGCAAAGGTTTCGCCAGCGCAGCCGTTGCGCATCTCATGCACCATATGAATGAGAAAGGGAAAGCGGCTGTTTGGGGCGCGCTGGAAAGTAACGAGGCATCAGCCAACCTGGCTCGGCGTTTGGGATTTGTCGAGACGGATGAACTTTGGGTCTACAGTCGCGTCACATCCTGACTGAGCAGATGTGACAATCGAGAAAAAGTGATTACTTGGGGGTAGTGATGAAACACAGATTTATTGCAGTACTCGTACTGGTTGCTCACAGCGCGGTCTCCCATGCCCAGGATGTAAGCCCGATTGTTTCTGAGGGCATTATCGATGCATCGGTCGAAACAGTATGGGCGGCCTGGACGACGGACGAGGGGCTTCGTTCATGGCTCGCGCCACATGCATCGATGAACCTTCGAGTAGGCGGATTGATGCGGACGAATTACGATCCCGCCGGCGTACTCGGTGACGCGCAAACAATCGAAAATACGATTCTGTCGTTTGATCCCGGCAGGATGTTGTCCATCAAGGTTGCCAAGACACCTGCGGGCTTTCCGTTTGAACAAGCGGTCGAGAAGATGTGGACGGTCATATATTTTGAGCCGATCGATCCAGAGCAGACTCGATTGAGAGTGATTGGCCTTGGATTCGATACGGACGAGGAATCACAGCGCATGCGCGCGTTCTTTGAGCAGGGCAATGCAGCGACGATAGAACAACTCAAGAGCAGTGTACGCAAGTAAACTCGTCGTCACATGATTGAACCACCGAACGAGCTGCGCACGAAACGTCTCTTGTTGCGCACCCCGGTTATCGGCGATGCGGCAGCGATATTTAACGAGTACGCCGCAGATCCGGAAGTTACGCGCTACCTGACCTGGGCACCGCACCGGGAGTTGGAGACGGTTGCGGAGTTTCTGCAGGACTTGATCGACCGGCGTCTTGCCGGTGAAGAGATTCCCTGGCTTCTCGAGCTGCCGGAGGAGTGCAGGGTCATTGGCATGATCGTCGCACGAGTCGAGACTTGCAGGGTGGATATCGGCTATGTCCTGGGCCGAAAACACTGGAACCGGGGATACATGGCAGAGGCGATTTCGGCAGTCGCAGATTGGTGGCTTTCCCAACCGGAGATATTCCGAGTCACCGCCGTTTGCGATACGGAAAACGTTGCTTCAGCGCGCGCGCTCGAGAAGGCCGGCTTCCGGCGCGAGGGAGAGTTGCCCCGGTGGATATTATTGCCGAACCGATCGAACGAACCTCGGGATTGCTATATTTATGGGCGGGTCCGCGAGAAAGGGCTTGGCTGATTTGTCTTCGAAAAAAGTCGGTCTCACCATTTTTTACGCATGCGTCATCCTTGCTATCCTGGTCGTCATCGCATTCGTTATCGGACAAAAGCGTGAAACGAGCAAGGCGGATGCGCAGCTTGCAATACTCGTTCAAAGCTTGCCGCGCCCAGCTACGAGCAGTGTCGATTTTGATACCTTTTCGGCCCTGCCAACGCCGGTGTCACGCTATTTCAGGCACGTCCTCACAGACGGGCAGGAACTGGTAAGCACCGCGACGCTGCAGCAATCCGGTCTGCTGCGAACCAGTACGACGACCGACGCCTGGTCGGGTTTTACTGCGCGTCATGTCGTTACGCCGCCAGTCACAGGTTTCCTTTGGAGTGCAAAGGTCGCAACGCCATTAGCGACGCATATACGGGTGATTGACAGCTATATCGCCGGAGTCGGCGGCGGCAGGGTTACCCTCCTGTCCGCTTTTGCCGTTGCTGCAGAGGCGGGTGAGCCGGAACTGAACTCCGGCGCATTGCACCGCTACCTGGCCGAGGGGGTGTGGTACCCGACAGCGCTCTTGCCACAGAGTGGAGTAACGTGGAGTCCTGTCGACGACCGCACGGCAATGGCCACACTCACTGACCGTGGCACAACTGTGTCGCTGGAGTTCCGCTTCAATGACATCGGTGAGGTAGTGGGGATCTACAGCCCTGATCGTTTTCAGCGATTTGAGCAGCAATACCGGCAAGTAGCCTGGGAAGGACACTTCCGCGACTACCAGCTGCGACAAGGTATGCGTGTGCCGGGCTACGGTGAAGTCGGCTGGTACGAAAACGAAACTCTGGAGCTGGTCTGGAAAGGAAACCTGGTCGATGTGCAGTATCAGTTTACTTCAGAGCCTGTAAGCACCCGATGACACCGGGTAGGGGCAGGCGCGGTTCGAAAGCTTCGATGGCTTGATATAGAATTCGGGTATCACAGAATTTGAGGAACTTTCAATGCATTACCTCCTGACCGCCCTTCTGCTGGCGGCGATGCTTGGCGCTTGCGGCGACCGTAACGCAGACGAATCCACCGTGCCGGCGACGACCACCGGGCAAGCCGGCATGGCTGCGACTGCGGAAACCGAAGCCGAGACGGCGCGACTCAACGAGTGGTTTGCAGCACGCTGGGACGAGGAGCTTGCCTTCAGCCCTATCCGCAAGACCTTCCTCGGTCAGAAAGACGATTACGACAGGATCGACGATTTGTCCGAACGCGGCGAAGACGAGCAGCTTGCATGGCGGCGACGCACGACTGCGGAATTGCGGGAGTCGTTCGACTACGAACGCCTGACAGACGAGGCAAAGATGTCATACGACGTCTGGGTCTATGAGCTGGAACGCGCGGAGCGCGCGTTACCTTTCCGCCGGCACAACTACGTTTTCACGCAGATGCAAGGGGCGCAAGCCTTCCTGCCGCAATTCCTCATCGCCTTCCACAAGGTCGAGGAGCCCGCCGACATGGAGGCCTACGTTACCCGTATCGCCGGCATCTCGCGCGGACTCGAGCAGCTGCTGGAGCGCGCGCAGCTCGCAGCGGAAGAAGGTATCCGCCCGCCGCAGTTCGCTTACGAGGGTGTTCTGCAACAGGCACGCGGCCTCGTTCGGGGCGTGCCGTTCGAGGGCGAAGGCGACGCCCCGCTGTGGGCGGACGCGAACGCCAAGATTGACGCCTTGCAAACAGAGGGGAAAATCGATGATGAGAAAGCCAACGAACTTCGTGATGCCACGCGCCAGGCGCTCCTTGAGAGTTTCAAGCCTGCCTATGACGCACTGATCAGCTGGTTCGAGTCCGATTTGCCAAACGCGGACGCCGAAGCCTCCGGCGTCGGTGCTCTTCCGCGTGGTCTCGAGTACTACGACGAACGGCTGGCTTTTTCGACGACGACCGACATGACTGCCGATGAGGTTCACGAGTACGGCCTTGCAGAGGTGGCTCGTATCCACGCCGAAATGGAAGCGATCAAGGAAAGCGTCGAGTTCGAGGGAACACTTCAGGAATTCTTCGTATTCCTGCGCGAAGATCCGCAATTCTTTTTTCCGGATACGGATGAGGGCCGGGAAGGCTATCTGCAGGCGGCGCGCGATCATATCGAAGATCTCACGGAACGCTTGCCGGACTACTTCGGCATTCTCCCCAAGGCAAGCCTCGAAGTGAAGCGTGTCGAGCCATTTCGCGAGCAGCCGGGGGCGGCGCAGCATTATTTCCCGGGTACCGCTGATGGATCGCGTCCCGGCATTTACTATGCGCATCTCTCGGACATGAGTGCGATGCCGAAACACCAACTCGAGGTCATCGCCTACCACGAGGGAAACCCGGGCCACCACATGCAGATTTCTATCGCGCAGGAACTGGAAGGCGTACCGAAGTTCCGGACGCAGAGTTTCTTCACCGCCTATATCGAAGGTTGGGGGCTTTATGCCGAACAGCTCGCGAAGGAAATGGGCGCGTACCAGGATCCGTATTCCGAATTCGGTCGGCTCTCGAGCGAAATCTGGCGAGCTATCAGGCTTGTGGTCGATACCGGCCTGCACGCGAAGGGCTGGAGCGAGCAGGAAGCCGTGGACTACTTTCGGGCAAATTCGTCCAGCGCCGAAGGCGCAATTCGCTCGGAAGTGCAACGTTATCTTGTAATTCCCGGACAGGCGACGGCTTACAAGATCGGCATGATGAAAATCCTTGAGATGCGCGAGAGAGCGAAGGCCGAACTCGGTGACCGTTTCGATATCAGGGGTTTTCACGACACGGTGCTTGGTGGCGGGGGACTGCCGCTCGAGATCCTGGAGCGCCGCGTCAATGCATGGGTGGCGAGCCGCAAGGCGAGCTGATGTCAGGCAACAGGAGCAGGTGAAGCATGACGGCTGAACTCATTCTTTATACGAACCCCCAATCCCGCGGCCGTGTAGCGCGCTGGATGCTCGAGGAAGTCGGCGTTCCGTACCGAACCGAAGTGCTGGAATACGGTACGACCATGAAGTCGCCCGAGTATCTCGCGATAAACCCCATGGGCAAGGTGCCGGCCGTCAGCCACAATGGCCAGGTCATCACCGAATGCGCCGCCATTTGTGCCTATCTGGCAGAAACGTTTCCAGACGCCGGCCTGAAACCCTCTGCCGGGGAACGCGGCAACTACTACCGTTGGCTGTTCTTTACCGCCGGCCCGCTGGAGGCCGCGATTACGGATTCCCGGATATTCAAGGTCGAGCCGGACGCGGAAAAGCAGCAGATGGTGGGCTACGGAAGCTATGCAAGCGTTATCGATGCACTTTCGCAGCACTTCAAGAACAACGCGTACGTGACCGGTGATCGGTTTACGGCGGCGGATGTCTACGTGGGCGCCCAGGTAAGCTGGGGACTGGCTTTTGGCACGATTGAAAAACGTCCGGAGTTCGAAGCCTACGCAAACCGTGTCGCTGAACGCGAAGCATTCAAGCGAGCTGCCGGGTTGGACGACAAGCTCGTCAAATGAAGAAAACAGACTGGTGCCAGAGGCACCGGAACAACCAAGGATAGCCTTATGCGCGCATTTCTCCTCCATCTCGTTCTCACTGCCCTTGCGTTGCTCGTCGTTGCCAACGTTGTGAGCGGCGTTCACATAGGCGGGTTCCTGCCGGCCCTGATCGGGGCGCTGATCCTGGGTGTTGTCAACGCCTTCGTGCGGCCGATCATGATCGTGCTGACGCTTCCTCTTACCATAGTGACTCTCGGTTTGTTCCTGTTCGTCGTCAATGCCCTGATGTTCTGGCTCGCCGCCGCATTGGTGCCCGGGTTCCAGATCGGTGGCTTTGGCGCGGCACTTCTGGGTAGCCTGTTGCTTACCGTTTTAAACCTGCTTATCGACCGGTTGGCGCCGAAGGATTGATCGCGCGCAAGGCGCGCTCCTACAAGGGCGGGTTCGTGCGTTGGAGCCCGCCTTGCGGGCGAATGCGGCAACGCCGGTCGGCTTTCTCCTTCGCGGGCCGGGTATGAACCACGAGCGCATGCGGTAGGTTAGGTGCCCATGTCGTTTTCAGGCAAAGACCTTTCGCGCGCGTAGCATCCGCGGCGCTTCCCGACAATTCCATGTCGTGATTGGGAAAGCGGCTCGTCACCGATTGTTGCACTGTCAGGATTACGAGCCAACTCGCGAGGAACAATCATGACTTTTCTGGATCAGGCATCAGCGGCACAAGCGGCATCCAAGGTTTCCGGTACGGCGACCACCGAATCGGTCAGGCAATGCCTCACAGTCGATCAGTCCGATCGAAAGGTACCGATCAACCTGCGCCAGTCTGGCCGCACGCCGACGGAGCTGCTGATCTCGACCCGCGTTCGCAAGTCGCCGTACTGGCACCTGTCCCATGAGGCCGGCTGCTGGCGTGCCACGGTCTACAACCGCATTTACCATCCGCGCGGCTATGTGCGTCCGGAAGACGGCGGCGCGATGGTTGAATACGAAGCGCTCGTCAATCACGTGACGATGTGGAACGTTGCGGTTGAACGGCAGATTCGGGTCAAGGGCCCGGATGCCGAGGCTTTCGTCAACTACGTGATCACACGCGATGCCACGCGCATCAAGCCGATGCACGCGAAGTACGTCATCCTCTGCAACGAGGACGGCGGCATCCTCAATGATCCGGTGCTGCTCCGAATCTCGCAGGACGAGTTCTGGTTCTCGCTGTCCGACAGCGATCTCGAGTGGTGGCTGCGCGGCGTGAACACCGGGCACGGTTTCCGCGTGTCGATCGGTGAGATCGACGTATGCCCGGTACAGATCCAGGGACCGAAATCCGAGGCCTTGATGGTCGACCTGTTCGGTGAGAACGTTCGGGATATCCCGTTCTATGGTCTCATGCGCGGCCAGGTTGCCGGCCACGAGGTAATCATCTCGCAGACCGGCTTCACCGGTGAAAAAGGCTATGAGATTTATCTCATCGATGCCACGCTGCATGCCGACGACATGTGGAACGCGGTGCTCGATGCCGGGGTTCGCCACAACCTGATGGTCATCGCGCCCGCGCACCACCGGCGCATTGCGGCAGGCATACTTTCCTGGGGACAGGATCTCGATCAGGAGACGCTGCCGTTCCAGTGCAATCTTGCCTACCAGGTACCGCGCGAGAAGGCGGCGGACTACATTGGCAAGGAAAAGCTCGAAGCCGTGCGCCAGGAGATCGAGGCCGGCCGTTATCCTTTCAAGAATACGCTGGTTGGCATGAAACTCGGCGGCAAACCCATCACGGACTATGCGCCGGACTTCTGGCTCGTCTCCGGGCCGGATGGCATCGACCCGGTCGGCTATATCACGTCGCCGTGGTATTCGCCGGAACTGAAGACCAACATCGCGCTCGGTTATGTACCGGTCGGCCACAAGGAGATCGGCACGCAACTGCGCGTGATGTTGCCGGCCGAGTACGCCGAAGTGCCGGGCGTACCGGTCGCCGCGGAAGTCGTAGAGGTGCCGTTCCGGCCTTCGGTCAACCCGAATTCCCGGGAAGTTGCGAAAAGCAGCGGACGCGATTTCGCCTACTGAGTCGGCACGGTCGCGGCGCATCGCCGCGGCCGCCGCTCATTCGCTCATGACGGCTTCTCTCCGAAACCGCCTCCTCGATTTTTCCGTCGAGGCAACACCTGCACAGTGGCGCACGCTGGAGAACCATGCCGCGTTGCCGTCAGGCAGTGGCGTTTACATCCCGGCATTGCCAAAAGCATCTGCCAGCGAGGCGATGACAACCTGCGCGAGGATCCGCTCGTACGCGTTCGAAGCCGTTCCACACCTTGCCGCCCGTGCAATGCAAAGTCGTGCGCCGCATATGCCCGCCAACGTCGCAGCAGGCTCCTAGCCGTGCAAAGTCACGCGCGTGTAGTGGTGATCGGTGGCGGCGTCGTAGGCGTCTCGACTGCCTATCACCTGGTGAAGAAAGGCTGGAGCGACGTCGTGCTGGTCGAGCGACGCGAGTTGACGTCCGGTTCGACGTGGCATGCTGCCGGTCTCCTGCCGCTGTTCAATATGAGCTACTCGGTCGGGCAGATTCACAAGTACTCCGTCGCGCTATACAAGAAACTGCAGGAAGAAACCGGCCAGGATGTCGGTTTGCGCCAGGTAGGCAATATCCGCCTTGCGACGAACGAGGATCGCATGGATGAGTACCGGCAGTACGCGGGTGTTGCGCGCACGATCGGCGTCAATGTCGAGTTCCTGACGCCTGACGAAGTGCAGGCAATCTGGCCACTGGCCGTAACAGAAGGTCTGGTCGGCGCGATGCGACATCCGGACGACGGCTACATCCAGCCGGCCGACCTGACCCAGGCGCTCGCAAAAGGCGCACGCGACGGCGGGGCGAAGATTCATCGCAACACGACCGTCATCGCCATCGAGCAGAAATCGAACGACGAATGGATTGTGAAAACCGACAAGGGCGACATCACCTGTGAGCACGTCGTCTCTGCGACCGGCAATTTCGCGCGCCGGACCGGCGCGATGGTCGGGCTCGACATTCCGGTTATCCCTGTCGAGCACCAGTTCATCGTGACCGAGCCGCATGCCGATATCCTGCAACGACAGGAGCAGGGTTTGCCGGAGATGGGCGTGCTGCGCGAGTCAGATGGCTCATGGTACATGCGCGAGGAACGCGGTGGGCTCTTGCTCGGCCCGTATGAGAAAGGCGCGCCGGCCTGTTACGTCGACGGTCCGGCAGAAGATTCCGAGTATGAATTATTTCCTGATGATATCGACCGGCTGATGCCGCATATCGAATCGGCAATCCGGCGCGTACCGATTTTTGCCGACGCGGGGGTGAAAGAAGTTTACAACGGCGCCATTGCGTATACGCCGGATGGCAGTCCGATTGTCGGTCCCGCCTGGGGCAAGCGGAATTTCTGGCTCAACGAAGGTCACAGCTTTGGCATCACGGCTGCCGGAGGTGCCGGCTGGCAACTGGCGGAATGGATTGTCGATGGCGAACCCTCCATCGACATGCTGGGCGTTGACCCGCGCCGCTTCGGCGACTACGCGAGCAAGGCCTACCTGCGCAAAAAGAACGAAGAAGCCTATGCGAATGTCTTTACCATTCATTACCCGGACGAGGAGCGTGAAGCAGGTCGGCCGCTGCGCACGGCGCCGTGTTACGGGCGTATGCAGGAACGTGGTGCCGTCTTCGGCCAGAAATTCGGCTGGGAACGGCCGAACTGGTTTGCGCCGAAGGGCGTGCCGCAGCAGGATCACTGGTCGTTTCGTCGTTCGAAATGGTTTCCGCACGTAGGGGATGAATGCCTCAATGTGATGGAGAACGTCGGGCTGCTGGACATGACAGCGTTCGCGAAAGCGCGGGTCTCGGGTCCTGGCGCCGAAGCGTTCCTCGATCGGCTCGTTGCGAACCGTTTGCCGAAAAAGGTCGGGCGCGTTGCCCTGTGTCACGCGCTGACCGCGCGTGGCGGCGTGCATTCAGAGTTCACGATCGAGCGTGAAAGTGCGCAGCAGTTCTATCTCGTCTCGGCCGGCGCGCTGCAACGGCTCGACCACGACTGGATCTGGCGGCACATGCCGCGCGACGGTTCCGTACAGTTCGAGAACCTGACGTCGGCGATGGGTGTACTGGTCGTCGCCGGTCCGAAATCGCGGCAATTGCTGCAGCGGGTTTGCGAAACGCCGCTCGAGAACGATCGATTTCCATGGCTGACCGGTCAGGATGCGCTTGTCGGACTGGCACCGGCCAAGCTGCTGCGGCTCAACTTCGTTGGCGAACTGGGCTGGGAGATCCATCATGGCATCGAGTACCAGAATCATATCTTCGATGCGCTGGTGGAGGCGGGCGCTGATCTCGATCTCAAGCCGTTCGGCATTCGTGCGATGGATTCGTTGCGGCTGGAGAAGTCGTATCGGATGATCGGGACCGAACTCTCGATCGAGTACGCCGCGTTTGAATCCGGGTTACAGCGCTTCGTGCATGCGGACAAGGGTTCGTTTGTCGGCAGGGACGGCCTGCTGGCGTGGCAGGCGCGCGGTCTCAGGAATACTTTTGTCACGCTCGAGGTGCATGGCGTGCAGGATGCCGATCCGCTCGGCAACAATCCGCTGTATGTCGGCGATCAGCTTGTTGGCCGTTCGACCGGGGGGAATTACGGGTTTCGACTGGGAAAATCGCTGGCTCTTGCGATGGTGCAGCCGGAGTTCAGTGAGGTCGGCACGCAGGTGATTATTGAGGTACTCGGGCAGCGCCTGGAAGCAACGGTTGTGCCGGAAAGTCCGTACGATCCCGATAACGTCAAGCTGCGCGCGTGATGCGAACCCCAGCACGCTCTCCCGTAGGAGCCCGCCCGGCGGGCGAATGCGCAAGCGCCAGGACCTTTCCCGTTCGCGCGCAGGCGCGCTCCCACAAGAACCGCCTTTATCACGGCTTCCTGCGATACACCTCGCGCGCGGCCTTGTGCGACAGTGGTGGCATCTCCTCGCGAAACGCTTTCAACAGGCAATACGCCATCAGCACCAGCACCACCGCGAAAGGCAATCCGGTCGTAATCGACGCCGTCTGCAAAGCCGTCAGGCCTCCGCCTATCGTCAGGACCGCGGCCACAACGCCTTCCGTTACCGCCCAGAAGACGCGTTGCGCAACGGGAGGATCAAGCTCGCCACCGGAGGTGATGATATCGATTACCAGCGAGCCGGAATCGGACGAGGTTACGAAAAAAATGAACACGAGAAAAATCGCGACCAGCGCACTCATGTTTGCCATTGGATAGCGTTGCAGTAACTCGAACAAAGCCGTAGCGACATTGGCGTTGGCGGCGTCGGCGATCCGGGTGTCGACAAACAGCGTCTCGTAAATGGCCGATCCGCCGAACGTGGTAATCCAGACAAAAGTGAGAATCGTAGGCACTATCAGTACGCCGAGTACAAATTCGCGGACGGTTCGCCCCCTGGAAATTCGCGCGATAAACATGCCGACGAACGGCGACCATGCGATCCACCAGGACCAGTAGAAAACGGTCCAGCTTCCCTGCCAGCTTGCGTCCTGCCCGTAGGCTTCTGTCCAACTGCCAAGCGTCAGCAGGTTTTGCAGGTAGTGTCCGGAATCCTGCACAAGGCTTTTCATAAGGAACAGCGTAGGACCTGCCACGAGCAGGAACACCATGAGCACGAGGGCGACGCCCAGATTGATCTGGCTCAGTCGCTTGATTCCCCTGTCGAGTCCGGAGACGACGGATATTGTGGCGACGGCTGTGATGAACGCGATCAGAGCGACCTGCACACTGCTCGAGATTGTGACATCGAATACATAGTTAAGACCGGCGTTGATTTGCGCGACCCCGAAGCCGAGGGACGTTGCTACGCCGAAGAGCGTCGCGATAACGGCAAGAATGTCGATGATGTTGCCGATCGGTCCGTATATACGCTCGCCGAGCAACGGGTAGAAGGCGCTGCGAATGGTCAGCGGCAAACCGAGATTGAAAGTGAAGTAGGCCAGCGCAAGCCCGACCAGCGCGTAAATGCCCCACGCATGAAAACCCCAATGCAGGAAAGTGAGATCCATGGCGCGGACGGCGCCTTCTGCAGTCATGCCGCTTGCGCCAGGCGGATTCTGCAGGTGCATCAGCGGTTCGGCGACGCTCCAGAACATGAGGCCGATCCCCATGCCGGCGCTGAACAGCATCGAGAACCAGGCGGGGGTCGTGAACACCGGCCGGGCGCCGGGGCCGCCAAGCCGGATATGGCCGAAACGACTGGCGGCGATGAAGATGCAGAACAACAGGAAAGCCTGTACGCACAATATGAGAAACCAGCCGGTCGTTTCCGTTATGGCATCTCTGATGGCATTGAATGTGGCTTCAGCGACATCGAGATTGGTGAGCGTAACGACTACTACAAGGATAATGAGTCCTATGGAACTCCCGAAGACCCACGGGTGAATCTTGAAGCGGCCTTTTCCCGGGCTTAATGCTGCGGGTGTTTCAGAATTCACGACTTACCTTTTCTTCTTGTAGTGCAGATCGCGTCATACAGCCTGGCAACTTCAGCGCGGAGCGCAAAACTCGACAGTCAGCGCATTCAATCGGTGCCGCCAGGGACAATCCAGAGATGGCTGTACCAGCCGAACACGCCTGATTCGCCCGGATACGGCGCCGTGCAGGTGTATTTGCTGCGGCCCGGCGGGAGGGATGATTGCGCCTGAATTCGGAAGCGCCGTTGATCCTGCCATGTCACTTCGATACGACTGCCATCATGTGTGAAGCAGCCGATGGTCGCCGGCGAAAACACAGTATCTTCGAGGACGAGTTCCAGCCGAGGTGCGCTCGAAGAACGTTCCAGCAAGCGGTCGCGCGGCCCGGCAACGCTGACCGGCAACGGACGTGAGCGCGCGCGCAATGCAAACTCGCTCATACCGGCGAAAGACTGCGAGATCGGAAACCGCGGTGCCGATGTCAGGGGCGTTGTCGTTCCGATAGCGCCGGATTGCTGGCCGAGTCCATAAAGGCCCAGGTCCGCAACGACCTTCTCGACATCATGGTTGTACTCGCCATAGGGGTAGGCATACAAGCGTGTCTCGATACCGGTTTCCTCCTTGATGCGAGCGGAGGCTTGCACGAGGTCGCTGCGGAATCGGGCGAGCCATGCAGACTTGCTCTCGCCGCTGCTTCTTCGCAACGGGTGTGCGTGCGCAAGACTGTGATTGCCAACGGAGCCGCCGGCCTCGGTCATCTCGCGAATCTGCGACCAGCTCATGTAATTGCCATAGCCACGGTCGACGTAGTCGGTGCTGACAAACACGGTAAAGGGCCAACGGCGTTCCTGCAACATGGGGAAGGCCCTGCTGTGGACCGATTCGTATGCGTCGTCGAAGGTGATCGCAATGCTGTTCTCGGGTAATGACTTGCCGGTTGCGATGGCGTCGAGAATCTCTTCGAGTGGAAGCACGAAGAAGTTGTTATCCCAGAGGTAATCGAGGTGACGCTTGAAGTCGCCCGGCGTAACGCTCGTGCTGGCGGGCGTATCGGAATCGACGTGATGGTAAAGCAGTACGACAGCGTGACTTGCAGCTGATGCGCTGGTCTGCATCAAGAAGAAGATAAGCAGTATCGACGATATCGGGGCGGCCCAACGCATGCTGTTATTCGCTCTCAAGATTATTCTGTCGAATCATCGATTGCAGGTCGGCAATGTACGCGTCACGGCGCTCGGAGTAATCGTCGAGATGTGTGGCCAGTTCACTGCCGGTCACTTCCCGGCCCTGTTGTCGCAGTTTCTGTCTCGCCTGGCGCATACCGATGTATCTCTCGTGGGTATTGAGATTGCGCAGGTAACTCTCAACCGACTTACCTACTGATTCAAACGACTCGACCTCATGCCGGAGACCGGCGCCGCGATTGCCGGGTACCAGGCCACATCCTTCAGTGAAGCACCACTGCCCGAACAGCGCGTTGCCTTCACGCGCAAATCGCGAGCCTCCCCAGCCCGACTCCTTGGCGGCCTGCACCAGCACAAGTGATTCCGGAAGTGCGTCCACTCGTCGTTGCAATACTGCAATAACATCCTGTTCGGAAAGCGACTCCGAATCGATTCTGTACTCCCCAGCAAGGTCGCGAAGTCGTCGCCGGGCACGCCAGCCAAGTGATTCTGACTCACTAACGCTCAGTAACCACTCCCGATCCTCCAGTATCTGCTCATTGTAGTGACGGACGATAGGTCGCATGTAATCGAAGAAAGCTTTCTTCCGTTCGTCGATGTCGTCGTGGGCAAACTCCGGCAGGGGGCCGGCGCCAGGCTCCTCGGGACTCAGCCACAAGACCAGCGCCAGGATCACGACGATCGCCGGGATCGCGAGCAACGCCGGCCTCAACCATCGTTCTCGATTCATTCTTTGTATGGTAGCAAATTGTCACGATCGCTGCGGTGCAGCAATTTTCAGCCTGGCATGCGTTAGAATCAGGCCTGTCGATCAAGCGACCGCGCAGCGGCAGTCCTCCAGCGACGGGAGTACCATTGAAGATCGCCAGGCCGTTCATCCGGCTACCTTACGAATTCGACGCTGCACGCCTCGGGCAGGAACTCAAGGAGCTGCCGGATAACCTGTGGATGCCGCATCCGGCCGGGCTGCGCGGCAATTCCGCGGTGCCGCTCATATCGAGAGACGGGGGCGACAACGACGACTTTCATGGCCGCATGCGTACTACGCCTCACTTGCTCGGTTGTCAGTACCTGCAGCAGGTCATGGCAAGTTTTGGCGAGGTACTCGGGCGCTCGCGACTGATGAAGCTTGCACCGGATTGTGAAGTCTCCACACATGTCGACTTCAACTATTACTGGTATACGCGCGTACGTGTGCATGTGCCGATCACAACCAACTCTCGCGTGATTTTTCACTGCGGTCCTGAGAGCCTGCACATGCGGGCCGGCGAAAGCTGGATATTCGATTCATGGAGCAGGCACCGTGTCGAAAACGGTGGCACACAGGATCGAGTTCACCTCGTCATTGATATTGCGGGGTCGTCGCGATTCTGGAAGACCGTACGTGAAATGCAGGACTTCGATGCAGTTACGGATGCGGAAGAACTGCGAATGCGTACGACACGCATCGAATTTGATGTTCGGAAGTCAGTGCAGATCGGCACCGAGAATTTCAACATAGCGCCGGTTATGACACCCGGCGAGCTGGATGCCATGATCCGCGAGCTCATCAACGATTTCGCAAGTCACTCGGACAACGACCCCATACTGGTCAGGAAGTATTGCGACCTGCTCATGGATCTCGCGCATGACTGGCGTGAACTGTGGGTGCGCTTTGGCTACAGCCGAGAGGGCTGGCCGCACTACGAAGCGCTGATTGCGCGAGTCCGCCAACAACTGCATGCTGATCCGCGCGCTCTGGTGACTGCCAGCAACCAGATCGGCGTCAACCCGATCATCGTCCAGCGCATCCTCAATTCCCTGCTGGCACCCGACCAACTCACCCGATTTGCCACAAAATAGGGACAGTGACCTTGGCACCAAAATAGGGACAGTGACCTGGGCACAGAATAGGGACAGTGACCCTGGACTGGGTATAAGGTCACTGTCCCTGAATCGGGGAGGGTTGTTCCTGGGAGAGGGCTTGCTTGAGGGGGGTGAGCCAGGGTTCGTAGTTACGCCATTGTTCCAGGCCGCTACGGTAGATCGGTTGTCGCACTTGTTCGGAGCTGGGAGTACGCACGCTGCGGGCCGTCTCGTGAAACTCGAGGCATGCCTTTTCGAACGGTAACCCGCAGAAGTCCAGAATTCGCCGGACCTGGGTGGCGAGATCATCGACCACGTCTTCGTGCTGTACCCGTAAGACAAAACCCGGCAAGACCGCGTCCCAGTGATCCATGAGTGCCACGTACTGCCGGTAGTAGTTGCCGATCGCTTCCAAACCGTAAGAAAACTCCTGGCCCTGGCCGAACAGTTGCTTGAAGCCGCTGAAACAGCAGGCCATCGGGTGACGCCGGGCATCAATGACCTTTGCGTTCGGCAGGATCAGCCTGATCAGTCCGATATGAAAAAAGTTGTTGGGGTTTTTGTCGATAAAAAACGGCGCGTCACCACGATAGACCCGTGTGTCGCTGATGAACTGCTCGCCGAAGCGGCGAAAGTACTCATTGTCGATCGTCTTGAGTACTGTCGGATAGCGGGCAGTATGGTCTTCATCGATGAGGTAGCGACTGTTCCGCAGGCGCTGCGCCAGCGCGATGATGTTGGGCAGTTCCATCGTGCCATCGACTTGTGAGTGCGACGCAAGAATCTGCTCCAGCAAGGTGGAGCCTGCGCGCGGCAGGCCGACAATAAAAACAGGATCCGGCGACTCACAGCCTGCGCCCTCTCGCTCTTTGAAGAACTCCGCCGTGCAGACATCGATTTGCGCCCGGGTCCGGATCTCGAGATGCGTCGCCTGATGCCTTACTGACTCCTTCTTGAGCGAATTGCCTCGTGCGTAGTACTCGAACGAGTCGGCGAACTCACGGCGATCCTCCAGTGCCTTTCCGAGCGCGAAGCAAAGATGTATCCGATCGTCCCGCGACGTCCGTTTTGCTGCCTCATACTTTTTCATTTGGGCGATTTCGTCGTCCGTAAAGCGATACGTCTTGGTATTGGCCAGGGACCAGAACGCGTCTCCGTAATCCGGCCGCACCTCGTAAGCTTGACGATAGGACGCTATCGCACCCTGCAGATCGCCGGTCGTTTTCTGCGCATGCCCACGCATGACAAGAAGCGTGTTCTGTTTCGGGCTGGTCCGCAAAATGTCACTAAAAAGTGCAATCGCCTTCTCATGATCTCCCACGCCGGCTGTCGCTGATGCCAGCATTGAGCGAAGGACAGGATTTCCCGGTTGCCGATCAACCAGCTTCTCGCACTGTTCCAGTGCCTTGCCGAACTTCTGCATCTTCAGCAGGTGATTGGCGTAGTCCTGTCGTGCAGAATCGTGTTCCGGCGCCAGTTCCATACAGCTTTCGAGCAGAAACTCCGCGTCGGCCGACACGTCCAGTTTGTCGGCGATCTGCGCAAGCAGTCGCAGTCCTTCGATGTGATGCCGGTTGTTCTGCAGGAAATGCCGGCACAGTCTTTCGGCCTTCAGCAATTTGTTGTCGTGGATCATGCTCGCGACGCTGAGTAACTCCTCCGGTAGCGAGACCAGGAACTGCACCTGCTCCAGGGCGTTCCTTGCTTGCGCCTCGCGCCCGGCGAGTTGGTACAGGTTGGCCAGAGCCTGCCAGCAGGCGAGCAGGGCTGGATTGAGACTTGTGGCCGTCTCGTAGGCTTCGCGAGCATCGTCGAGCCGGTTCTGCGTCAGGAAGGTGTGTCCCCTTTCCTGCCAGGCGCGTGCGTGGTCGGGATCCAGGGAGAGCAGGGTGGTCAGTGTTGCAAGGGCCTCGACATACTGCTGCAGGTAACGTTGCGCGACGGCGGCGACGTAGAGCAGATCGGTCCGCTCATCCAGGAGTTGACTGTCGTTGTACGCCTGCCCGGCGAGGTCGGCGGCCTTTGAGAACTCTCCCTGTTGCAGGAATGCCTTTGCCTGCGAGGCGACATCACCCGCCACCGCGGTCGAGGCTGCCGCCTGTGCTGTCACGCTACTCGTAATCGAAACTGAAACGCAAGCCGACAGTCAGCGGGCGATTGGTCGCCACACTTGGGGTCCAGTCCGCCGCGTTGATGTTGAGTTGCGCGTTTTCGTTGGTCACGTTGTTGATGAACAGTTCCGCACCCCACTGGTCCTTGTTGACGCCCACCGCAAGGTTGACCAGTGTGTAGGCTTCCTGTTCGTAGCGCGCGGCGATAAATCGTGTATCGCCATTGCCGTCGACACCGATAAAGGACGGATCGGTTACCGACGCGAGATCACCGCCCGTTAGCGGCGTGCCGCAGAACCCGCCCTCCTCGACGATCTTCAGGCTGGTGCGATTGCCGAACACCTGTGTAGCAACGTCCTCGATGAAATACGCGTTACACGTGGACAGCGCACGGCTGGCGCCGGAGTGAGAGATGCTGCCGCGCACATAGGCATCGGCGGCGAAACCGGCCAACGGGAATTCGTAGCGCGCGCGGACATTCCCGGAAAATTCCGGCGTCCATGGCAGGCGGCTTCCTTCGGGCACAACAATCTCCACCAACTGCGGATTGATCCGCGTCAACTCGTTGTCGACAAAACTCATCGCGCCGCTGATTGTCAGGCGATCTGTCGCAGCCCATTGGAAGTCCGCGTCCAGTCCCCTGATCTCCGCATCTCCCGCGTTTTCGATGAACACCAGAAATGCAACGTTGGCCGGATCGAAGCGCGAAATTTGCAGGTCGGTAATCTCCGACCAGTACGCCGTCGCATTGAGGCGCAACGTGCGGTTGAAGAAATCGCCCTTCATACCAATCTCGAAATTTTCCAGTTCGTCGGTTTTTCCGATCGCCGGTACGAGATAGCCTTCATAAACACCGGTCTGGTTGCCGGATGGCTGCCCGGCGTTGCGATTGGAAGTCTGCGGCCGGAAACCCTGAGAGAACGCGCCGAAGACCATAATGTCGTCATTGGCGTGATAGTTAAGAGTCGCGCGCCAAATAGTGTCTGACTGGTTAATGACGCCATCGGCATCCATGCCTCCCAGGAAGAAGGTGCCATCGGCAACTCCGTCCTGTATCAGTTGTGCGGTGCCGGCACCGAAGAAGTCGACCAGCGCCTGCGTGTCGCCGTTGGCGTTGAACGCACCGAGTGCATCGAGCCGGTTGGAAACACGATTGTCAAAGGCCTGGCCATCACAGGGCGTAAGCGAGCCCTTGCAGCCGAACGACGATCCGGTAGACCCGGTAAACTCGTAATCGAGGTCGTACCAGCGGGCGCCGATGCTGGCGCTCAGTGAATCGGTGAAATCAAAGCTCAGCTCACCAAATATCGCGATCTGGCTTTCTTCACGCGTGAAGTTGTTGACGAAAGTAGTTTGCGGACCGCGACTGAACGGATTGGTTACGCCATCGACGGTGCTGACAATATTCGATTCCGTTGGAGGGGCATTTGGCGGATCGGTGATTGTGCCGGGCGCAGAGGCCTGGTTGAAACCAGCTTCCGCTGCGCCAAAATACTGGAACTGGCCATCGGACGTGGATTTCTGCTCATCCAGGAAGATCCCGGTGGTTACGCGCCAGCGATTATCAAAATCGGTCGAGAAGCGAAATTCATTGGTAAACCGTTCGTTCGCGGTATCGCCGAGGTACTGCTTGGTCGGATCGAAGCATTCAGTCGCACTCGAGTAACCCCCGGTGCAGATATAGTAAGCCTGGTAACCGCCGCCGTTGGTGTAGCCGGAGTAATCCTGCTGGTAGAACACATCGCGATCGAGAAAGCCGCCGGTGTAGACGAGGTCGAGTTCCGCGAGTCGGCCAGTGAGGGTCCAGGACGTCAACCCGAACTCGTCCTGGTTGCGCGTAGGCCTGAAGCGATTAACTGACTCCGTGCCGCCCAGGTTCGGGTCATACTCGAATACGCCTTCCGTTTTCAGCGTCTGCATCGTGTGTTGAATGAGCAGGTTCCATTCGTCGTTAATGTCGAAAGATGCGCCAAGACGCGCCCCGCGATAGGTCGCGTCGTTAAAATCTTTTTCGACGAGTGTGCTGTTGTCTGCTGTTTTCATGGTCGCGCGCACACCGCCGCAGGCGGCACCACTGATCGGGCCGTCGACCGCCGGGTCCCCCGTACAGATGTGCGCGAACGGCGAAATCTGGTTGCGGTTCATCACCTCGATATTGCCGGTGTAGGTGCCCGCTACGTTGTCGATCCATCCGCCAGCGCTGTCGGTATACGCTGCGATGCGCACGGCCAGTTTCTCCGACAGCGGCATGTTCATGTAGGCGGAAACCGCGGTACTCATCTCACCGCCATCGGTCGAACTGATGCTGGTGTTAAAGCCCGCCTGGAATGTATCGTGTACCGGTTTGTTCGTGATGAGTCGCACGGTTCCGGTCTGCGAGCTCGCGCCGAACAGCGTACCCTGCGGTCCGGGCAATACCTCGATTCGTTCGAGGTCTGTTGCGTAGACGTCGAGATTGCGTCCTGCAAAAGAAACCGGCTGCTCATCCTGGTAGAGCGCGACGCTTGGCGCGGAACCCTGCACCGAGGTAATCGTGATAGAGGACTGCTCGGTCGAAGCGCCACGGATGTAAAGTTCGTTTTGCCCCGGTCCGCGTCCACTTTGGACAACGTTTGGCAAGAACTCCACGTATTGATCAAACGTAGTAATGCCGAGCCTGTCGATGCTGTCGCCAGTCAGCGCCTGGATCGATACCGGAATGTCTTGCATGGGTTGCGCACGTTTCGTCGCCGTAACCGTTATTTCTTCGATCACATTTTGCGCGTGTGCCGCACCGCCGCTGGCAATAGCGGCAGCAATGGCGGCCGACAGGACGGTTCTCGCCGATGAGTTGCTGCTGGACATTGAAGTCCTCCCCTTAGGTACTGATTTTTCGTGTTGCCGTGTCGCGGGTCGTCTTGACCGGTGGCAGAAATGGCGCAACCGACTGTTACTTTCGGCTGCCGCGAATGTTTGAACCGACGCCGGCAAAGCTGACGGCAGGTTCAGTCCTGCATCGCGCGATACGGTCGGCCGGGGGCCGTAAGCAGTCTGGGATGGATTCTCAAGGCCGACAGGCCATCACACGAATTGCAGATTCTTCATGTGGACCCGCCACCCGAAGGCTTTCGATCCGCACTGTAACCCCAGACGCGACCCGGTGTGTGTTTTGAACAACAACCAGTCTAGCGCATCCGGCGCATTATCGCACCCCTTCGCTCGCAGCGCCGGCCGCGATTGCACAAAAGCAACGCAAAACGGGACCCAGAAATTGGGGACAGTGACCTTAGACTGAGGAAAAGGTCACTGTCCCCATTTCGTCGTCAAAAGGTCACTGTCCCCAATTTGTCGTGGTCGTCGGCGTAGCGGCGGAACCACGCAATGATGTTGTCG
>CAYVLL010000023.1:0-22047 GCA_964452235.1 uncultured Woeseiaceae bacterium | reverse complement strand
ATCATGTCGGGGCGAATGGATTTGTCTTCCCCGGCACTGTGGACCTGCTCCTGAAAGTCGCAATGCTCCACCATGCCGGCCAACTCGACCAGCCGGCGCAATGTGATCTCTCCCCAGCGTCCCCGGACCTGCGGACGCCGCAATGCGTTGACGAGATTCTGCGTTTCCTGGGCCAGGAACTTCTGGCTTTGCTGCATGGTTTCCAGCTGCATCCTGATACTGCCGTAAGCCTCGCTACGTGCCTTTTCAAGCTGCGAGATTTGCTGGTGGGAGTGTGTCAGGGCTTCGCGG
The DNA here is from genome assembly GCA_964452235.1 of uncultured Woeseiaceae bacterium. Taxonomy (GTDB): domain Bacteria; phylum Pseudomonadota; class Gammaproteobacteria; order Steroidobacterales; family Woeseiaceae; genus IDS-8. The sequence continues at coordinate 21,756 of CAYVLL010000023.1, read as the reverse complement.
ATCGGCTTGACGAGATTTTCCACAGCCTGCTCACGCTCACTGAGTTCGCGTTTGGCGCGTTCCTGATGGGTGCCGAGGTTCTGCTCGGCCAGCTTGAGAAACGTCTCGCTGTTAGCCTTCAGGGACTGATTGGAGAGTTCCGAGAAGGCTTTCGCGAGGCTGCTGGTCGCTACCTCGAATGCCGACTCCCGCTCCCGTTGCAGCGCGTCCTGGTCCTTGAGGCGCGTCTCTGCCAGTTCGAGCGATTGCTGCAGGCGCAGTCGGCGGCCGCGAGCGATCAGCCAGGTCACCAGAACACCCAGCAGCAGGCCCAGTAACAGCGCCGGTCCCGCGACGTTCAGGTAAAGGGGGTCTATGGTAAGCGTCGGCATTCGCGGGTCAGGGTAACAACTTCGCCACAGGGTTTGCGAATAACAGCCTGCCGAGGCTTGCCGTGTCCGCAGCAATCAGGTCCGCCTGCCAGCGAATCGGGTCGTCACCGTCCACGATATAGCCATAGGTGGCCGCGATGGTCGCCATGCCGGCGGCCCGGCCGGCAGCAATATCGCGCTCTGCGTCGCCGACGTACACGCTCTGCGCGGGAGGCACACCGGCCAGGCGACTTGCGTACACGAGCGGGGCAGGATCCGGTTTTCGTTGCGGCAGGGTATCACCGCTCACCACACATGCCGCGCGGTCCGCCAGGCCGAGCTTGGCGACCAGTGGCTCGGTCATTCGTCGCGGTTTATTGGTCACGATACCCCACGGGCGACCATTGGAATCGAGCGCGTCCAGGAGCTCGCGCAAGCCCGGGAATACCTCTGACTTTACACATACCGATTGCTCGTAGCGGTCCAGGTACTCCTGATGCAGCCTCAGTCGCTGCGCCTCATCGACGTCAGGAAACGCCAGCCTGATAAGGCCCGCTGCGCCGTTAGACACACTCGCCCGCGCAGTCGCGAACGGCAGCGGTGCGAATCCGTTAGCGACCAACAGGTCACAAAGCACCGACACCATATCCGGTGCGGTATCGACAAGCGTACCGTCGAGGTCAAAAAAGACGGCATGGAAATCGGCCGATACGGCGGCGCCGGACCGTGTCATGCGTTGGCCGGCCGCTTGAAGTGCATGAGGTAATTCACATCAAGTCCCGGTCCCAGGGAATATTCCTGTAACAACGGGTTGTAATGCATACCGGTGCTATCCAGCAGCAGCAATCCGGCGTGTCGTGCCCATGACTCGAGTTCGGACGGTCGGATGAAGTTCCGGTATTCGTGGGTGCCGGCGGGAAGCAAGCGCAACAGGTATTCGGCACCGACGATCGCAAACAAAAAGGCTTTCGGATTTCGATTGATAGTCGAGACGAATACGTCGCCACCCGGGCGAACCAGCTTCGCACAGGCCGCCACTACAGCTGATGGCGAGGGCACATGCTCAAGCATCTCCAGGCAGGTGACAATGTCGTACTCGCCCGTGCGTTCATCGGCGAGTGTCTCGGCCGTGCATTGCAGGTATTCGATTTCGGCGTTCGATTGCCGCTGGTGGAGGCGGGCAACCGCGAGCGGGCTTGCGGCCATGTCGATACCCGTGACCCTGGCGCCGCGTTCAAACAAGGCCTCGGTCAGAATTCCGCCGCCGCAGCCGACATCGACTACTCGACTGTTGCCGAGTGTCGCTCTACCGGCAATGTAATCGAGACGCAGGGGATTAATCTGGTGCAATGGGCGGAAATCGCCGTCGGGATCCCACCAGCGAGACGCGAGCGCATCGAACTTCGCAATTTCGGCGTCGTCGACGTTGGAAAAAGCGCTTGCTTCTGTGCCCTTTTTTAAAGTGTCGGTTTGCTTCATCGCACGTATTCCTGCGCCTACTGTTCTGTCGCGATTCGTTGCTGCCACTCTGCGCTCCGAACCAGGACGTCGCTTTCGCGAATTTTTGTAAGCACCCCATGGTCAACCAAATGGCGGCCCGCGACCCAGACATCACTCACCTGATCCGATCGGACAGTATAGACGAGCTGCGAAAGGGCATCGTAGACAGGCTGACTGTTCAAGGTGCGCATGTTGATGCAGGTGAGGTCGGCCCACTTGCCGCGCTGGATTGAGCCGACACTATCGGCCAGGCCAAGTGCGCGGGCTGCGTCGACGGTTGCCATGCGCAATACGGCGGCAGCCGGCAATGCGGATGCATCACTGTTTATGGCCTTGGCCAGCAACGATGCGGTGCGCATTTCGCCCAGTATATCGAGTACGTTGTTACTGGCAGCTCCGTCGGTTCCCAGCGCAACGGCGATGCCGGCGGCTCGAAGGTCCTCCGTCCGCGCAATGCCATTGCCCAGTTTGAGATTCGAACGCGGGCAATGCACCACTGAAACACCAGCCTCCGCCATTTGCCGGATTTCTTCGTCGGTCAGCTGCACGGCGTGCACAGCGAGCAGGGAACTGTTCATCAGCCCCAGTTCATCGAGACGTTGGATAGGACGTTTGCCGGTCATCTGGATTGATTGCTCCACCTCCTGGGCAGACTCGTGAAGATGGATCTGTATACGGGCATCCAGCTGATCCGCGACGACACGCAGGCTGTGAAACGCCTCATCCGAAACAACGTACGTCGAGTGTGGTGCAAACGCCGTGCTGATCAGCGGATCGTCGGCGTATCTGTCGTGCACCAGTTCGACGCCCTTGTCGATGCACTCACTTGCGTTGGCAGCCCATGCCGTTGCAAAGTCGATAACGGGTGTACCGATTACCGCCCGCATGTGTAACTCGTTCGCGGTTTCAGCGACAACTTCCGGAAAGAAGTATTGGTCACTAAAACAGGTGATACCGGCACTGAGCATTTCTGCAATGGCATGGCGCGTCCCGTCGCGCACCATCTCGGCGCTCGCCCAGCGCTTCTCGTGCGGCCATATACCGACCGACAGCCAGGTATCCAGCGGCAACTCATCGGCTATGCCGCGAAAGAGCGTCATTGCGGCATGGGTATGGGCGTTGATGAGCCCGGGAATCAGCAGGTGATCGGGGCGTTCGATCACCGCCGAGGGCAGGTAGTTCTCGCGCGCCGCTTCGTTCGGTAACAGGTCGACAATGCGTCCGTCTGAAATAATCACTGCGTGATCATGAAGCACTGCCGCCGACGGTTCGACGGGTACGCACCACCGGGTGTGGATCAGGGTGTCACATCGCTGCATCGGCGAATAGTACCGAAACGAAGCACGGGATACCGCGGAATCTCAAAGGGCCAATCGGACGTCCCGGAGGCGCCTCAAATACGCCCCGCCAACCGATCCAGTTCGTTGAAAATGCTCCAGATCCGTTAGTTGCTGTGGTATTATTTGCGGGTGGATTTTGCGGCGCGCAGTGCGCGAATCTTACCCGGCGAAATCAAGAATATTTTCCGAAAAGAACCCGATATCAAGTTCATCAAGATTCCGCTCTCCGGGCGGGATTTCTCTGGATCTGTGAGTACGTATGGCTGAGATTGCGCAGGAGATTCTGTCCGTAAGTCTCGAGGACGAGATGCAGCAGTCGTACCTCGACTATGCAATGAGCGTGATTGTCGGGCGTGCATTGCCCGATGTGCGGGACGGGCTGAAACCGGTACACCGTCGTGTCCTGCATGCGATGCGTGAACTGGGTAACGACTACAACAAGCCCTACAAGAAGTCCGCCCGCGTGGTCGGTGATGTTATCGGTAAGTACCATCCGCACGGCGATTCGGCCGTGTACGACACCATCGTGCGCATGGCACAGCCGTTCTCGATGCGCTACATGCTGGTCGATGGGCAGGGCAATTTCGGCTCTGTCGATGGCGATTTTCCCGCTGCGATGCGATACACGGAAGTCCGCATGGCGCGTATTGCGCACGAGATCCTGGCGGACCTCGACAAGGAAACCGTCGATTTCGTTGAAAATTACGACGGTTCGGAGTCGGAACCGAACGTCATGCCAACCCGTATTCCCAATTTGCTGGTCAATGGCTCATCGGGAATCGCCGTGGGAATGGCGACCAACATACCGCCGCACAATCTGACCGAGATTGTGAACGCGATACTCGCGCTGATCGAAAATCCGGCTATCGATACATTGGGCCTCATGGAATACGTCCCGGGTCCGGATTTCCCAACGGCCGGCATAATCAACGGCGCCCAGGGCATTGCTGCTGCCTATCGTACCGGCCGAGGGCGCGTTCACATCCGGGCGCGTTCGTCCATTGAGGTCATCGATCAACGCGGCAAAGAAGCCATAGTTGTTACTGAATTACCCTACCAGGTGAACAAGGCGCGCCTGATTGAGAAGATCGCCGACCTCGTTCGCGAAAAACGGATCGAGGGTATCACTGAACTGCGCGACGAATCCGACAAGGACGGCATGCGCATCGTGATCGAATTGCGGCGCGGCGAACTTAGCGATGTCGTCCTGAACAACCTCTACAAGCAGACGCCACTGCAAAGCGTATTCGGAATCAACATGGTAGCCCTGCATGAAGGGCAGCCGAAGCTCCTGAACCTGAAGCAGATTATCGAAGCTTTTCTGTCGCACCGGCGAGAAGTGGTAACGCGACGGACGATATTCGAATTGCGCAAGGCCAGGGACCGCGCCCATGTGCTGGAAGGACAGGCCGTCGCGTTGGCGAATATCGATGCCGTCATAGCACTGATCAAGGCTTCGCCGAGTCCAGCGGAAGCCCGGCAAGGTCTGATGGATGCGCGCTGGGAACCCGGTCCAGTGACCGCGATGATCGAACGCGCCGGAGCAACCGACACGCGACCGGACGCGTTGAGCGAAGGATTCGGCCTCGTGGAAGGTGGCTATCGCCTTTCGGAAGTGCAGGCGCAGGCCATTCTCGACTTACGATTACACCGATTGACCGGTCTCGAACAGGAAAAAATATATAATGAATACAAAGATTTATTAAATAAAATAAAAGAACTTTCGAATATTCTGGCAGACCCGGATGAGTTGTTGCGCGTTATTCGCCAGGAGTTGATCGAAATTCGCGACAACTACGGGGACGCGCGACGCACCGAAATCGTGAAGGATCATTCGGACCTCAGTGACGAAGACCTGATTCCGCCGGAGGAGGTCGTGGTCACGTTGTCACACGGCGGTTACGCGAAGGCTCAACCGACCGGCGACTACCAGGCACAACGCCGGGGCGGGCGTGGTCGCTCGGCAGCCAAGGTCAAGGACGAAGACTTCATCGACAAGCTGTTCGTCGCCAATACGCATGACACACTGCTGTGTTTCTCGAGTCGCGGCAAAATGTATTGGCTGAAGGTCTACCAGGTGCCTCAGGCGAGTCGCGGCGCGCGCGGCAAACCAATTGTCAATCTCCTGCCGCTGGAAGCAGACGAGCGCATTAATGCTGTTTTGCCTATACGCGAGTTCAACGCAGGAAATTTCGTATTCATGGCGACCAGTGCGGGCACGGTGAAGAAGACGCCCTTGAGCCTTTTCTCCAGGCCGCGCGCCACCGGCATCATCGCGATCGACCTGCGGCCGGATGATCGCCTGGTGGACGTTGCCATCACCGACGGTAAGCAGGAAATCATGCTGGTAGCCAGCAGTGGCAAGGCTATACGGTTCAGTGAGAGCGATGTCAGGCCCATGGGGCGCGGCGCCGCCGGCGTGCGAGGCATCAGGCTCGCGCCAGGCCACGAGGTCATCGCGTTATCGATCGTTTCAAGCGGCTTGCTGCTGTCGGCGACAGAGCACGGTTACGGCAAGCGCACGGCGGTCGATGAGTTTTCGCTACAGGGCCGCGGAGGCCAGGGCGTGATCGCCATTCAGACCAGTGAGAGAAACGGCAGGACGGTCGGTGCCCTACTGGTGAAAGACGATGACGAAATAATGTTGATCAGTTCGAGCGGCACACTGGTGCGCACGCCGGTGAGCGATATTTCCATCATCGGTCGAAATACACAAGGTGTGCGACTCATTCGGTTGGAAGCCGGTCAACGACTGGTCGGGCTGGCCCGCGTCGAATCAATGGCCGACGAAGAAATCATCACGGACGACGAGATGGTAGACGACGCATAGTCGATCCGGCACTATTCGCCGTCAGCAAATTTCGCTGGCCGTTTCGCGGCTTGCGCGACGCAGATCAGGAATACATTTCGATATGAGCCGGGTGTTCAATTTCAGCGCCGGTCCGGCGGTGCTGCCGGACGAAGTGCTGTCGCAAATACGAGCAGATATTCCCGACTGGCATCGGGGCATGTCGGTCATGGAGGTCAGTCACCGCAGCAAGGAGTTTCTCGCGGTGGCCGAGCAATCCGAACGCGACGTACGTGATCTCCTCGCCATTCCGCCAAATTATCGTGTTCTGTTTTTGCAAGGCGGTGCTTCATTGCAGTTCGCTATGGTACCGCTGAACCTGGCAGGCCCGCAGGACGCCGCGGATTACGTGCAAACCGGTAGCTGGTCGAAAAAAGCCTGTGCCGAGGCGCGCCGGTTCTGCAAAGTTATGCTCGCCGCTGACAGCCAGGCGAGTAATTTCTCGCATATTCCGGACGAGCGAGAGTGGCGCAGGAATTCCGCAGCTGCCTACCTCCATTACACGCCGAACGAGACGATCGGCGGCGTCGAGTTTCATTTCGTGCCGGAAACCGGCGACGTTCCGCTTGTTGCGGATATGTCGAGTACTATCCTGTCCCGTCCCATCGATGTGTCTCGTTTTGGCGTTATCTACGCCGGTGCGCAGAAAAACATCGGTCCTGCCGGATTGACATTGGTTATTGTCAGGGATGATCTGTTGGCGAAATCGCGCGACGCAATACCGCATTTGCTGACCTGGTCGGTGTATGCCGAATCCGGATCCATGGACAACACGCCACCGACGTTCGCCTGGTATGTCGCCGGACTCGTTTTCGCCTGGCTAAAAAAGCAGGGAGGCCTTGTCGCCATGGCTGAACGCAACCAGCGCAAGGCGAGCAAGCTTTACGACGCAATCGACACGATGCCGTTCTACAGCAATCCAGTGCGCAAGGACTGCCGGTCGTGGATGAACATTCCGTTCGTGCTGGCGAATTCCGCCCTCGATACGACGTTTCTCGGCGCGGCTGACGCAGCCGGTCTCACGAATCTCAAAGGTCATCGATCGGTCGGGGGCATGCGTGCCTCACTTTACAATGCCATGCCGGAAGAGGGTGTGGATACGCTGATCGAGTTCATGCGGGAGTTCGAGCGGACTCGCGCATGATCAACCGCACCGTCCCCGACCGATATCGAAATTGAGTTAAAGGACATCATGTTCAAGATCCAAACGCTGAACAACATCGCAGTGCCCGGGCTGCGCCGGCTGCCACGCGAACGCTACCAGGTCTCATCGGACATGTTGCGACCGGATGCAATTATTTTGCGATCGTTCGACATGCACGGCATGCAGATCCCTGATTCGGTCGTGGCTGTTGGCCGTGCCGGGGCGGGGGTCAATAACATTCCGATAGAAGCCATGAGCAAACGCGGCATACCCGTATTCAACTCACCTGGCGCCAATGCGAATGCTGTTAAGGAATTGGCAATCGCAGGCTTATTATTGGCTGCGAGAAACGTATGTGCCGCTCGGGACTATGTACGCGATGTCGATGTCACGGGAGACCAACTGACTGCGGCGATTGAAGCAGGCAAAAAGCAATTTGTCGGGTTCGAATTGCCAGGTCGAACGCTGGGCGTGATCGGACTTGGCGCAATCGGGGTCGAAGTTGCCAACGTCGCGCTCGCAATGGGTATGAAGGTGGTTGGCTTTGATCCGCAGATTACGGTGCGGCGCGCCTGGCAGCTGTCATCGGGCGTCCAGCAGGTGGACACGCTCGATCGGCTGTTCAAGCGTTCGAATGCGGTGACGCTGCATGTTCCACTGGTGGACGCAACCCGACATCTGGTCAATCGCGATCGTCTTGCAGTGATGCCGGCGGGTGGAGTATTGGTCAATTTTTCAAGAGGCGGTGTGGTCGACAATGAGGCCGTGCTGTCAGCCCTTGATGCCGGCAAGTTACATGCCTATGTATGTGATTTTCCGACACCGGAGCTTATCGCGCATACAAAGGTAATTGCATTGCCACATCTCGGCGCATCAACGCGGGAAGCCGAGGAAAATTGCGCAATAATGATCGCGGAAAATATCAAGGACTATCTTGAAAACGGCAATATAAAAAATTCAGTCAATTTCCCGGAAACCATCATGCCGCGAGCGGATGCGTATCGGATCACCATCGCCAATGCAAACGTGCCAAATATGGTGGGCCAGATTTCGACCTGCCTGGCAAAAGCGGGTTTGAATATCGAGGATCTGCTGAACAAGTCTTACGGAGAGCTTGCCTACACGATCGTTGACCTCGATGGACCCGTACCGGATGAAACTATCTCTGCCATGCTGCAGATCAAAGGCGTGCTGGCTTTGCGAAATCTCGGCAAACCGCTCGCCTGATTCGCGCATGCCTGATTCGGACTAGTCGATTTGCATCCATCAATCGACAATAATCGCCTACCAATTGCAATGCGCCCGGACTGATCGATGCCCAAGTCACCCGCAGGAAACCACGATACTCCGGATCTGGATCGCATTCGTAGCCGTATAGATGAGGTCGATCGGCAGATACAGGCGCTGATTAACGAGCGTGCTACCTATGCGCAGCAGGTCGGGGTGTCAAAAGGCAAACTTGGCGCCGCCGTTGACTATTATCGGCCGGAGCGAGAGGCGGAAGTCCTGCGCAATGTCCTTGACCGTAACAAGGGGCCGTTGCGGGACGAAGAAATGCTGCGGCTTTTTCGGGAGATCATGTCTGCCTGTCTTGCCCAACAGGACCCGCTGAAAGTCGGCTTCCTGGGACCCGAGGGAACCTTCACCCAGGCAGCCGTGTACAAGCACTTTGGCCATTCGGTGAGAGCTTTGCCTTTCGGCACCATCGATGAGGTGTTCCAGGAAGTCGAAAGTGGCGCTGCCGACTTCGGCGTCGTACCCATCGAAAACTCCACCGAAGGGACGGTGAACAACACGCTGGATATGTTCCTGACCTCGCCACTGAAGATAGGCGGAGAAATCGAACTGCGCATCGAACAACACCTGTTGGGAAAAATGTCAGGGCTCGATGCAATCGAGCGCATTTGTGCCCACGAGCAGGCCCTCGCCCAGTGCCGTGGCTGGTTGCGCGAGTATTTGCCGCAGGTCGAATTGATCGGTGTCAGTAGCAATGCCGTCGGGGCAAGGCGCGCGCGCGATGAACGGGGTACTGCAGCAATCGGAGGCGAGGCGGCAGCGGAAGTGTACGACCTCGGGTTTCTTTACCGGAACATCGAGGATCGAGCCGACAACGCGACGCGATTCCTGGTCATCGGCAGGGAGTTGCTGGCTGCGAGCGGCGATGACAAAACGACGATTATGGTGTCCACCAGCGGAACTGCGGGTGCTGCAGGCGTGCTGCATTCCCTATTGCAGCCTTTTGCGGTGCATGGCATCAACATGACGCGAATCGAGTCGAGACCCTCACGTAAGAAGAATTGGGACTACGTGTTCTTCGTCGATCTCGACGGGCATGCGGGCAAGGCGCCGCTCGCGGATGCCTTGAAAGAGCTTGAAGCCATCAGCTCCTTGTTCCGCATTCTCGGCGCGTACCCGAAAGCAATCCGCTAGACCGCGAGAGCCTTTGCCATCGTGCATTTTGTCGTAAATCCATCGCCGCTCACGGGTGCGACAATCGAGGTACCCGGAGACAAATCGATTTCTCATCGAGCCTTGATGCTCGCAGCCATTGCTGAGGGGACAAGTACGATCAGCAATTTTCTTGACGGCGAGGATTGCCTGGCTACCCGCGCAGCCATGCAGGCGATGGGTGTGTCGATAGAGACCCCGGAGGTGCGAACTGTCCGGGTGCACGGGGTTGGTATGTCGGGCCTGCAAGCCCCTGACAGTCCGCTGGACCTTGGCAATTCGGGGACGGGTATGCGACTTCTTGCCGGGTTGTTGTGCGGGCAGCCGTTCGACAGTCGCCTGACCGGGGATGCCTCTCTTTCGCGGCGACCAATGGGGCGCATCATTGAACCGTTGGAGCGCATGGGTGCGCGTATCGACGGGCAGGACGGCATGCCGCCCCTGTCGATCCGCGGCAACCGCAAGCTGAAGCGAATTGACTATCGACTGCCGGTGGCCAGCGCCCAGGTAAAATCGGCGATTCTGCTGGCGTCCTTGTATGCGTCCGGCGACTGCCGCATTGTCGAACCCGCACCGACCCGCGACCATACCGAGCGGATGCTTGCCGGTATGGGCGTCAAACTCGACAAGGGTCCGGACGGAATTCGCATGAGCGGTGCGGCCAAAATCCTGGCGACGGCGATTGCGGTGCCCGGGGACCTGTCGTCTGCTGCTTTCGTTATCCTGGGTGCGCTGATTTCCGGAAGTGGTGAAACACGGATCGAAGGGGTCGGTATGAATCCGACACGCACCGGCATTATTGACATTCTGCTGTTGATGGGAGCCGATATCCGGCTGGAAAACCAGCGTATTGCGGGCTTTGAACCGGTGGCCGATGTTTGTGTCAGGGCCTCTCGACTGCGGGGGATTGACGTTGATCCCGGCCTCGTGTCGCTGGCCATCGACGAGTTTCCTGTTCTTTTCATTGCAGCCGCCGTTGCTTCAGGTCGCACTCGCTTCAGCGGAATCGACGAATTGCGGGTGAAAGAAAGCGATCGCATCGGCGCGATGGCCAGTGGCCTGCGTTGCCTGGGGATCGAGGTGGAGGAGTCACCCGGCGGGGCCGTGGTGCACGGCGGCAAATTGCGTGGCGGGATCATTGATTCATTCGAGGATCATCGCGTCGCCATGTCGTTTGCCGTCGCTGCGACGGCAGCCACCGACCCGGTAACGATCCGGGATATCGATCCGGTCGACACGTCGTTTCCCGGGTTTGCCGACTGCCTGCGAGCCGTCGGTGCCGACATTACTGTCGTGGAGCGCTGCCCGGCATGACGATGCCCGGCATGACGATGCCCGGCATGACGATGCCCGGCAATCCCGTACCGGTACTGGCGATTGACGGACCGAGTGGCTCCGGCAAGGGCACCATTTCCCGGCAGGTCGCCCATTTGCTCGGCTGGCACTTTCTCGATAGTGGCGCCCTGTACCGGATGGCGGGTCTTGCGGCGCAACGTGCGGGCCTTCAGGACGCGGCAGATGCGCGCCTCGCGGCGATTGCAGCCAACCTGGACGCGCGCTTTATCACCAGTTCCGGGGGTGAGGAGCAGATCTGGCTGGGCGACGAGAATGTGACTGACCAGTTGCGATCGGAAGAGTCGGGACGGCTGGCCAGCAGCATTGCGGCCCTGCCGGCGGTTCGCGACGCATTATTGGCGTCGCAACGCGCGTTCCGGCGCCCGCCTGGGCTGGTAGCGGACGGACGTGACATGGGCACGACGGTATTTCCGGATGCCTTTCTCAAGGTCTATCTGACGGCGAACGCTGCCACGCGGGCGCAGAGACGCCATAAGCAGTTGAAGGACAAGGGTATTGATGTTAGCCTTGCCCGCCTTTCGAGGGACATTGAGGAGCGCGACAGGCGGGATTCCGAGCGATCGGTCGCTCCCTTGCGCGCTGCAGCGGACGCGCGATTGCTGGATTCCAGCAACCAGACGATCGAAGAAGTCACCCGTACCGTGCTGGTCTGGGTACAGGAATGCCTGTCCTCGCAATGAGTGCTGAATGAAAGTTGTGTCAATGGTTGGGTCTGTGCAAGGCAGTACAGGTCCTTTTTCTAGGTAACCGTCGGCCGATGGATGCGGCGTGGCGATTTGGGTTGAGGGTCCGGATGGATTCCTCTTTGGTTTAATCAAATGTCAGAAAGTTTTGCAGAATTATTTGAAGAAAGTTTCGCCAGTCAACAGATAAAGCCCGGCGCTATCATCACTGGCCGAATCGTCGCCGTTAACAACGACGTTGTAATTGTTTCCGCCGGCCTCAAGTCCGAAGCCGTCATCCCCATAGAACAGTTTCAGAACGAAAAGGGCGAAATCTCGATTTCGGTCGGCGATGACGTAGAAGTGGCGCTGGATGCTGTTGAGGACGGCTTCGGCGAAACCCGGCTATCGCGCGAGAAGGCCATTCGTGCGCGGACATGGACTGAGCTCGAAAAGGCCTACGAAAAGGGCGAAGTTGTCCAGGGCATCATTAACGGCCGTGTCAAGGGCGGTTTCACGGTCGAAATCGACAATGTCCGTGCTTTCCTGCCGGGTTCACTGGTAGACGTGAGGCCTGTTCGTGATCCTGCCTACCTCGAGGGCAAGAGCCTCGAATTCAAGGTTATAAAGCTGGACCAGAAGCGCAACAACGTCGTCGTATCGAGGCGGGCGGTCGTGGAGCAGGAATACAGCGCGGAACGCGAGGAACTGCTGGAAAGCTTGCAGGAAGGCAACGTCGTCAAGGGAATCGTGAAGAACCTGACCGATTACGGTGCGTTCGTCGACTTGGGCGGCATCGACGGCCTGCTGCACATTACCGATATGGCGTGGAAGCGCGTCAAGCACCCGTCAGAAGTTGTGAATGTCGGCGATGAGATTGACGTCAAGATCCTCAAGTTCGATCGAGAGCGCCAGCGCGTATCGCTGGGCATCAAGCAACTGGGTGATGATCCCTGGCACGATCTTGCCCGGCGCTATCCGCAGGGAGCACGCATATTCGGCAAGATCACCAATATTGCGGACTATGGCTGCTTCGTGGAAATCGAGGAAGGCGTCGAAGGCCTCGTGCACGTTTCCGAAATGGACTGGACCAACAAGAACGTCAATCCATCCAAGGTGGTGCAGATTGGCGAGGAAGTCGAGGTCATGGTGCTCGAAATCGACGAGGAGCGACGTCGCATTTCACTCGGCGTTAAACAGTGCCAACCCAATCCATGGGCCGAGTTCTCGGCAACTGTCAATCGTGGCGACAAGGTCAAGGGCCAGATCAAGTCGATTACTGATTTCGGTATTTTCATCGGTCTGGACGGGGGCATCGATGGCCTCGTGCATTTGTCCGATATTTCATGGGACCTCGCCGGCGAAGAAGCCGTGCACAACTACAAGAAGGGCCAGGAGATCGAGGCCGCTGTCCTGGCAATTGACGCCGATCGTGAACGCATTTCTCTCGGCATCAAGCAGCTGGACAAGGACCCGTTCTCTGCATGGCTCGCAGAGCACCCGAAGAACACCGTGGTGAAAGGCCTTGTGACGGAAGTGGACGCGCGAGGAGCAACGATAGATCTGGGTGACGGAATCACCGGCACGTTGCGTGCATCCGAGTTGGCCAGGGGGCGAGTCGACGACGCACGCACGATGATCAAGGTCGGCGACGAGATAGAAGCCAAGTTCACCAACGTCGATCGCAAGAATCGCAGCGTCGCTCTTTCGATCAAGGCCAAGGAAGTGCACGAGGAGGCGGAAGCCCTGAGCAGCTATAAAACGGACTCTCAGGCTACTCCTGCGGGCACGACGCTGGGCGAGTTGCTGAAAGAGAAAATGTCCGGCAGTGGGGACTGACAAAAAAAAGACTGGCCCGGACCACCCGGTCCGGGCTATATTTCTTTTGTAATCGGTGGGTTACGCGACGACGAATGAGCAATAACAAGCGAATCGTGTTATGACAAAATCTGAACTCATTGAAATGATCGCCAGAAAGCAAAAGCATCTGCCGGCCAAGGACGTGGAGCTGGCGGTCAAGCACCTGCTGGATTTGATGAGTGATTCGCTGGCGCGTGGCGAGCGCATCGAGATTCGTGGCTTTGGCAGTTTTTCACTGCATTTTCGGCCGCCACGAATCGGGCGAAATCCCAAGACCGGCGAAGCAGTTGCGTTGTCCGGCAAGCACGTCCCACACTTCAAGCCTGGCAAGGATCTGCGCGAACGCGTTAATTCAAGCCGGGAATTCCCGATAAAAAGCTGAGGCTTTTGACGCCGTCCGGCACGGGCAGGCCGGTTTCCGGTTAGGCCTTTCCAGCCGGGCCAGTTAACATATTACGACCTATCCCGAATCCCGACTGAGTGCAGTCTTGCGCTGACCTTCGGGAGCATGGACAAGGAGCGGGTGAATGCTCAAGAAAATCGGTGTGATCCTGGTTTTCCTGCTGGTTTTCGTAATCATGCTGGTGTTTGCAAAGCTAAATCCCGGCAGCGTCGATATCAATCTCGCGTTTACGGCTGTCGAGGCATCCATTCCGCTGACCGTTATCGTCGTATTTGTTGCCGGGTGGCTGTTCGGACTTCTTTGTACTTTCATGTTCGTTGCACGCCTTGTCAACGAGAGGCGCCAGCTACGTAAAGCGCTGCGCAGTACCGAGTCAGAGGTCAGCAGTCTGCGCAGCCTGCCCATCAACGATGCCGACTGAGCAGGCATTTCTTCTTGCTGGCCTGTTCGTCCTGCTCGCGGCCGTCGGCTGGGCGCTCGGACGATTCGGCGAACGTGAGGAGCACCCGGGGGCGCCACCGCTAAACATCGACTACCTGAAGGGACTGAATTTCCTGCTCAACGAGCAGACTGATCAGGCGCTCGAGCATTTCCTCAAGATGGTGCGGGTCGATGACAAGACGATCGAAACGCATTTCGCGCTGGGCAGCCTGTTTCGGCGACGCGGTGAAGTCGATCGCGCCATCCGTATCCACCAGAACATAATCGCCCGGCCCGATCTCGCGTCGGAGCAGCGGGATCAGGCGCTGTTTTCGCTCGGTAAGGACTATCTTCGAGCGGGATTGCTGGACCGCGCCGAGAAGCTCTTTGTACGTCTATCGCAAGGTTCGCGTTACCAGGTCGAGGCTCTCGAGTTGCTTTGCCGAATTTATGAGCAGGAGCGCGAATGGCAACGGGCCATCGATTCCGGCCAAAAGCTCGAGGTATTGAGCGGCAAGTCGCTGGCGCTGCAGATCGCACACTACTACTGTGAGCTTGCGGAACAGGCTGCGTCGCGCAACGACTATACGGCAGCCAGGGCATTTGTGAAAAAGGCCCAAAGCGGGCGTCCCAGGACGTTGCGGGGCGCCTTGACCCGCGCCGAGATCGCCCAGGCCATGGACGACAGCAAGACGGCGCTGCGGCTCTATCACCGGATTATCGATGAGAACACTTATCTCATCACCGAGGCGCTGCCGAAACTGGTGGAAATACACGAGCGCCAGGGATCTCTGGCCCAGTTGGAACGTGATCTTGAGACAATGCTGGCGAAAAGTCCCGGTATGGCCACCGACGTCGCTTACACAGCAATCGTCAACAATATCGGCAGTATCGGAGTCATTGACCGTTGCGTAGAGCAGTACATGCTGAACGAGACTACATTGACGGAGTTCATTGATCTTCAGCGGATCCACGCCAGCGATACGGATGATCGGGATGCCGCAATCGCCAAAGTGCGTGCAGCGCTCAGCAGGCTTGCTGCGTCAACGCCCCGATACAAATGCACGGAATGCGGTTTCTCGAGCCAGCGCCTCTTGTGGCAATGTCCAAGCTGCAAGAACTGGGAGACGCAGCGGCCGTACTCCCGCGTGCAATTCGATTCACTCCTGCAAAGGACTGCCGGCGCGACCTGAGTCAGCAATAGTCGGCAATTCCGTTTCCCGGCAAACTGCCGACTTTTTCAGGCGGCTCTGCAAAGTTGCTGCCGATTATCCTCCACAGTTGGTCCCGCTCTCTGCCGCCAAATCAACAACGAGCAGATGCGGTTACTGATCGATACCAACTGAGGAGTAAGAGATGAAACGGAGCAAAATTTGTCTGTCGATGCTTGTTTGCCTGCTGGCCGGTCCACTATTGGCGCTGGCAGGGCCGGTTGACGTCAATACTGCCGATGCAGCAACCATTTCGGCAGAGCTGAAGGGGGTTGGACTGGTCAAGGCGCAGGCGATCGTCGAGTACCGGAGTACTCATGGTCCTTTCAAGAGCCCCGATGACCTGGTGCTGGTGAAAGGAATCGGTGCACGTACTATCGAAATGAATCGGGAGAACATTCTCGTCCAGCCACCGAAGAATCCATCCGGAAACTGAATGTGGTAGAAACGCTGCGTGCGGGCTCTGTGTCGGTGGTTATCGACACAGAGTTTTCCTGTTTCTGCCCAGGTCGGGTCGGCGCAAGCAGGAATGTCGGGCAATGCACTGCCGTGCGGGCTGCGGATTGTATATGATCGCAGCCTCATGCGAATTTGCGGGAGATTTTCGTTGTCTCGATCGATCAAAGCAGCCGTTTTTCCGGTAGCGGGGCGCGGCACCCGGTTCTTGCCGGCCACCAAAGCCAGTCCGAAGGAAATGTTGCCAATCGTTGACAAACCGTTGATTCAGTTTGCGGTAGAGGAAGCGATCGCGGCCGGTGCGACGCGCCTTGTTTTTGTTACCGGCAGTTCGAAACGGGCAATCGAAGATCACTTCGATTCAGACCGCGAACTCGAGAAGGCGCTGACGGACGCTGGTAAGGAAGACCTGTTGCGATCCATCAAGGATATCGTGCCGCCCGGCGTTTCCTGCATCTACATTCGCCAGGGAGAACCCCTGGGTCTGGGCCACGCCGTACTTTGCGCGCGCCCTGCGGTCGGCAACGAACCTTTCTTCGTGCACCTTGCCGATGACCTGATCGCCGGGGACCCGTCGTGCCTGGAACAAATGGCAAGTGATTACCAGCGCCACGGCGCTGGCGTGATTGCAGTGGAACCGGTACCCGAGAACGAAACATCGAGCTACGGCATTGTCGCCGTGGATGAACACAGCAAGATCACGCGAATTGTGGAAAAGCCGAAGCCGGCCGATGCTCCTTCGAATCTGGCAGTCGTCGGTCGTTACCTGCTGCCGCCGGAAATTTTTGACAAGCTGGAACGCACTGGACGGGGCGCTGGTGGCGAAATCCAGCTGACCGATGCCATCGCCGATCTGTTGGCCGATTCTTCGGTCTATGCCTACGAATTTTCCGGCCAGCGCTATGACTGCGGCAACAAGCTGGGCTACCTGAAAGCGACTGTGGCCTTCGGACTTGAGCACGCGGAGTTCGGGGCCGATTTTCGACGCCACCTGCACACGCTGATCGAGCGCTGAGCGCTGGTAACGCGCATCCCCCGACGGCGGCGAGGAGGGTCGGGCCGTCGGAGGGGTTCATGCATGTCTGGCTCCCCGGGCCGGACTCGAACCAGCGACCAATTGATTAACAGTCAATCGCTCTACCAACTGAGCTACCGGGGAAAATTGTCGGCTGCGCCTCGGCACAACAGGGTCGGCATTCTCGACCAGCCCGGAAATCAAGTCAAGGGAACGGACCGCCGGACGGCGCAGCAGGTCGGTTTCAACGCAAAGACCGTTGCATTCGTTCGACGGCTTCACGCAACTCTTCCTGCGCGCAGGCGAAGGATATCCGGATGTAGCCCGGGCTGCCGAACGCGCTGCCCGGAACGACAGCCACATCTGCCTGTTGCAGTAGAAATTCCGAGAAGCGGATATCGTCAGCGAGTCCCTGCTGCTGCATGGCAGCAGTAACCCGCGGGAACGCGTAGAACGCACCGGCGCTGGCCCGACATTCGAATCCAGGCACCTCATTCAGCGCCTCGACAACAAAGTCGTGGCGCGCCTTGTACGCCGCTGCCATCGACGTGACACAGGATTGGTCGCCATTCAGAGCCACAGCAGCGGCGAACTGCGAAATACTGCAGGGATTGGACGTACTCTGGCTCTGAATCGTCTTCATGGCGTTAATTACAGGCGCCGGGCCACCGGCATAGCCGATGCGCCAACCGGTCATCGCGTAACACTTGGACACGCCGTTAATCGTTATGGTTCGATCGTACAAGTCCGGGCAGGCTTCAGCGAAGCTGCAGAACGGTTCATCTGCCCAGTAAATGTGCTCGTAGATTTCATCGGCAGCAATCGCAATGTCCGGGAACTCAGCGAGGACAGCGCCCAGCTGCGACAACTCGTCACGTGAATAGCAAGCACCGGTCGGATTGGAGGGACTGTTCAGGAACAGCAGGCGCGTTCTGTCAGTAATCGCGTCTCGCAGCTGCCTGGCTGACATCTTGAAGCCACTGGCGATTTGGGTGGGGACGATCACGGGGGTTGCCTCGGCCATTTTGACCATGTCGGGATACGACACCCAATACGGTGCCGGGATGATCGCTTCATCACCCGGGTTCAGTACCGCCAGGCAGGCATTGAAACACGTCTGTTTTGCACCGCTCGATACGAGGATCTGCCTGGCCTCGTAGTGAAGCGAATTGTCGTGTGCGAACTTTTTCTGAATGGCCTGTTTAAGCGCCAATGTTCCGTCGACGGGCGTGTAGCGTGTTTCCCCGGAATCGATTGCGTGCTTGCCTGCTGCGGCAATGTGGTTCGGGGTCGGAAAATCCGGCTCGCCCGCACCGAGGCTGATGATGTTGCGGCCGGCGGCGCGCAGTTCAGCGGCGAGTGCGATAACCGCACCCGTTGCCGATGGCGCGACCTGCGACATCCGATCTGAAACTGATAGACTCACGTATTTGCTCCGAAAACCTGCTGCTGATGTTACGTCAATCAACCAAGTTGCCCAATAAGCGCGATGCGACGGAAGACAATCCGCGCTTGACGCTGGTCTCCCGGTATCAGCCGGCTGGCGATCAGGAAGCAGCGATTGCCAGCCTGGTGGAAGGACTGAACGATGGTTTGGCGCGCCAGACTCTCCTGGGAGTGACGGGGTCAGGCAAGACATTTACGGTCGCCAGCGTTATCGCAACGGTGCAACGCCCCGCCATAATTCTGGCGCCGAACAAGACCCTCGCCGCACAACTGTACGGGGAAATGCGTGAGTATTTTCCACGCAACGCGGTCGAGTACTTCGTCTCGTACTACGACTACTACCAGCCGGAAGCCTACGTTCCGAGTTCGGACACCTATATCGAGAAAGACGCTTCGATCAATCAGCACATCGAGCAGATGCGCCTTTCGGCAACGAAAGCACTCATTGAACGTCGCGATGCCGTTATTGTTGCAACGGTCTCGGCAATTTACGGACTGGGCGATCCGGAGGCGTATTTCAGCATGGTGCTGCATATCGTGCGGGGAGACCGGGTCGATCAACGGACCATACTGCGTCGGCTGGCAGAGATGCAGTACAAACGAAATGAACTCGATCTCGCACAGGGCAACTATCGGGTTCGTGGGGACGTAATCGACATCTTTCCGGCGGAATCGGAACGTGAGGCAGTACGGATAGAACTTTTCGACGATGAAATCGAATCGTTGTCGTATTTCGATCCGTTGACCGGCGAACTACTGCGCCGCGTGGCACGGCTGACCATCTTCCCGAAGACACACTATGTGACCCCGCGTGAACGACTTCTCGCCGCCGTGGATGAAATTGCCAAAGAACTTCGCGGTCGCCTGGACTGGCTGAGAAAGAACAACAAGTTGCTGGAGGCGCAGCGACTCGAACAGCGAACGCTCTTTGATCTCGAAATGATCCGGGAACTCGGCTATTGCCAGGGTATTGAAAACTATTCCCGCTATCTGTCGGGTCGCAATGAAGGTGAACCGCCCCCGTGCCTTTTCGACTACGTGCCGGCTGATGCCTTGCTGATTATCGACGAAAGTCATGTGACCGTTCCGCAGTTGGGTGGGATGTACCGCGGTGACCGGTCTCGCAAGGAGACTTTGGTCGAATACGGGTTCCGTCTTCCTTCCGCCCTGGACAACCGGCCACTGCGATTCGATGAGTTTGAACGCCTTTCGCCGCAGACACTTTACGTGTCGGCGACGCCCGGCGACTATGAGGCGCGAAACTCCGCAAACGTTGTGGAGCAGCTGGTGCGGCCGACCGGGCTGGTCGATCCCGAGATCGAGGTAAGGCCGGCACGAACGCAGGTTGACGACGTCCTGTCTGAAATCCGTGCGAGAACGGCGGTCGACGAGCGTGTGCTGATAACTACACTGACAAAGCGCATGTCCGAAGACCTGACCGACTATTTACAGGAGCACGACATACGCGTGCGCTATCTGCACTCGGATATCGGAACGGTCGAACGTACCGAGATCATTCGCGACCTCAGGCTCGGAGCATTCGACGTGCTGGTTGGTATCAATTTGCTGCGGGAAGGCCTGGATATGCCGGAGGTGTCGCTCGTCGCGATTTTCGATGCCGACAAGGAAGGCTTCCTGCGGTCGGAACGTTCATTGATCCAGACGATCGGTCGGGCAGCGCGCAACTTGCACGGCAAAGCCATTCTTTACGCTGACAACGTTACCGGCTCGATGCAACGCGCGATTGAAGAGACGAATCGTCGCCGTGCTCGCCAGGTCGAATACAACCTGCAACATGGGATCACACCGGCGACCATCGTGAAGCAGGTCGCCGATATCATGGAAGCGGCGTACCCGGTGCCGGGACGGGGGCGACGTCGGGTTGCCGAGAATACGGCGCGCTATGAATCCATGTCGCCGGAACAGCTACTCCGAAAGGCCCAGCAGCTCGAAAAGAAAATGCTGCGTCACGCGCGCGACCTTGAGTTCGAGGAAGCTGCCCGGCTACGCGATGAGATCCAGCGGCTGCGAAAGAGCGGACTGGGCCTGCCGGACCGGCTGGCCGGCTAGCGGAGTTGCGCCGGTCAGTTCGCATCAAGTATCTTTGCGGCCCGGTTTGCCGGCGGTCGGCAAACTCCGGCCGTAGCGGGCGATTAGCTCAGGGGTAGAGCGCCACGTTGACATCGTGGAGGTCGGTGGTTCGAAACCACCATCGCCCACCACCAGAGCGCGGTGGTCCGAATCGCGGTCCCGACCCCGACAGGAACAGAGCCTGCGGGCGCATGAGGGGATAGGCTTGTTTGGCGTGGTTCGAAACCACCATCGCCCACCACCAGAGCGCGGTGGTCCGAATCGCTATTTGTTGCGTGCCCGATACATGTTACGGTGCAGTCCCGCCGAACCTTGTTGCAAATCAGCCATTTCCGGGCTTGTGTCTGGACCGGTGGCGCTTTAGAATTCGCGTCCCGCTTCGTGTGCTGGTTTCGTCACCCCTGACGGGTGACGTTAGGGCGCCCTGAAAAACGAGCAATTTTAAAGGTAGCGCCGGGACAACTCTCCGGCGCACGGCAGCGGTTATTGTTTTATGGACAGGAGGAACGGAATATCGCATCCACAAAGCGCGTCAGGCGCAATGAAGAGATTGAAGCGCCCAAGGTGCGGGTCATAGACTCGGACGGCAATCAGGCAGGAGTAATGACTCTTGCAGCAGCGTTGGAGATTGCCAGGGAAAAAACGCTCGATCTTGTTGAGGTTTCTCCAATGGCCGATCCCCCTGTTTGCAGGGTCATGGATTTCGGCAAGTACCTCTTCGAATTGAACAAGAAGGCGCAGACCGCGAAGCGCAAGCAGAAGCAGGTCCACGTCAAAGAGATTAAGTTTCGTCCTGGCACCGAGGAAGGCGACTACAAGGTGAAGTTGCGAAAACTCACCGACTTCCTGCACAACGGTGACAAAACGAAGGTTACCCTGAAATTCAGGGGCCGCGAGATGGCGCATCAGGAACTGGGCGCCAAACTCCTGGCACGGGTCAAGACTGACCTGGAAGAAATCGGTGTCGTTGAACAAATGCCGCAGCTGGAAGGGCGGCAAATGGTCATGGTTCTGGCACCGAAGAAAAAGTGAGTAACGGCGAATTGTGCCCGTATCCCGGTAACTGACGGGATGTGTGGCCGAGACTGCCAATACCCGCCTGGTTCGGCAACCGGTTGTAAATCGCCGGCTGTACGTCATCAGGCTACTATATCTGGAGACTTAGATGTCGAAAATGAAAACCAACCGGGGCGCTGCGAAGCGCTT
>CAYVLL010000022.1:0-22247 GCA_964452235.1 uncultured Woeseiaceae bacterium | reverse complement strand
CCACGTCAATCTCCGTGCGCATGTCCGCCATCCTGAAGCGGGTGTTCTGGAAGTCAGCGATCGGCTGGCCGAAGGCCTTGCGCTCGCGGATGTAGTCCATCGTCAGATCGAACGCCGTGTCGGCTGCGGCGAGGTAGCCCACCGCACCCAGCAGGCGCTCCTCCGCGAGGAAATGCATCAGGTGATAGAAACCGCGGTGCAGGTCGCCAAGCAGGTTCGCTTTAGGCACCTTGACATTGTTGAAGAACAGCTCGGCTGTGTCCTGGCTCTTCAGGCCCATTTTCCTGAGATTGCGGCCGCGTTCGAATCCGGGCATGTCGCGCTCGACAACAAAAAGGCTCAGGCCGTGACGACTTTCCGGATCCGTCTTGGCAACGACGACGATGAGATCGGCATTGATGCCGTTTGAGATATAGGTTTTCGAGCCATTCAGCAGGAAGTAATCGCCCTTGTCCTCCGCGCGCGTCCGGATGCCGGCGACGTCGCTGCCGGCGCCCGGCTCCGTGATGGCAACGGCAAGTATGTGCTCGCCGGTGATGCATTTCGGCAACCAGCGCGCTTTTTGTTCGTCCGTGCCGAGTTCACCGATGTACGGCGCAACGAGACGATTGTGCAGGGTCATGAAAAATCCGGCGTCACCATAACGGGCATTTTCCTCGAGCAGTACCTGCTCATAGCGGAAATCAGGGACGCCGGCGCCGCCATATTTTTCGTCGGCCCACATCAGCAGCAATCCTTGTTCACCGGCCTTGAGGAAAGCCTCCCGATCGACGATGCCCGCTTCATGCCAGCGATCCGAATGCGGCTGGATTTCGTTCTTCATGAAACTGCGCACGGAATCGCGGAAAATTTCATGTTCCTCATCAAATATTCTTCGCATGTCAGTATTCCTGAATAGTCATTGACCTTTGAATTGCGCCTTGCGTTTCTCGAAGAAGGCGCTTATGCCCTCCGTACAGTCGGCGCTTTCCCGCAATTGGCGCTGCAATGGCGCCTCCACATCAAAGGTGCTTGCCCAGTCATGTGAGGTCGCGTGTCGCATTGCTTTCTTCGTAGCCGCAAGCGACAACGGTGCACGTTCGGCGAGCGAGTGAGCCCACGCCAGCGCCGCATCGAGCAGAGACTCGGCCGGCACCGCCTTGTTGGCGAGCCCCAGTTCCACGCAGCGCGCTGCACTGATGCGTTCGGCTTCGACCGCCAATTGAAACGCCCGCCGGTAGCCCAGTTGCTGCACGAGCAACCAGTTGAGACCGCCGTCGGGAACCAGAGAAATGGTTGAAAAAGGTGACAGCAGGAACGCGTTGTCCGCCATGATCAGCAGGTCGCAGGCCAGCGCATAGGACATGCCGATACCCGCCGCGGAACCACCGACCGCCGCAATGACGGGCTGCTGCATTGTCGCAATGCACTCGAAGATCGGCCGGTACTCGAGCTGCAGTTGTTCTTCTACCGAACGATCGGTTGCCAGGCTGCCCTTGAGATCCGCTCCCGCACTGAACGAGCGGCCTTCGCCGGTGAGTACGACCGCACGCACGGCCGTGTTGCCGGATGCCTCGCGAAACGCCGCGAGAAGATCACGTCGCAGCTCGGTGTTGAACGAATTCATCGCTTCAGGCCGGTAGATCGTGATGATCGCGACGCCTTTGTCGTGACCGTACCTGATCGTATCGAGATCTTTCATGTGTGATCCTCAGGCAGCGTTTCTGTCACGCCCTGCTTTTGCGTCACCGTAGAATGTGCGGCCTTTCCCGGCCATTGATCGCAGGCTATCGGGAACCTCGAATCGTGCACCGTACAATGCGGCAAGCCGATCTGCTTCGGCGACGAATGCCTTCAATCCGGTTGTTTCGATAAATGAAATCGTACCGCCGGTGTACGCCGGAAATCCCCAGCCGAATACCGAGCCGATATCCGCATCCGCCGCATGGGTGACGACATCCTCGTCGAGACAGCGAACCGATTCGATCGCTTGCACGTAAAGCAGTCGATTCCGTACATCCTCGACCGGTGGCTGCTTTTCGGCGTGCGGAAAGTGCTCGATCAATCCCTTCCACAGGCGCTTTTTCTGCCCTTCAGGATAATCGTAGAAGCCACGACCTTCGCGCTTGCCCGGCCGATCGAGCTTTTCAACGAAAAGACTGATCACCGCGTCCGCGGGCGATTCGACATAGGCATCGCCGAGATCCGCTCGGGTCTGCTTCATGATGTGATAACTCAATTGCAGCGAGACCTCGTCCGTCACCGCCAGCGGACCAACGGGCATGCCGGCATGTCTTGCGACATTTTCGATCAGTGCCGGGATCACGCCCTCCGCAAGAAGATTGATGCCTTCGCGACTGAACGTGCTGAAGACACGACTGGTGTAGAAGCCACGGCCGTCATTCACGACTATCGGTGTCTTGCCAAGCTGCCGGATGTAATCGAGCGCCGCAGCGACGGCCACATCACCGGTCGCCTTACCGCGGATGACCTCCACCAACGGCATCTTGTCGACCGGCGAGAAGAAATGTATGCCGACAAAATGTTCCGGCCTGGTCGAGGCCCTGGCCAGGCCGGTAATCGGCAACGTGGACGTGTTCGAGGCGAAAATCGCGTCTTTCCCCATCTGTACTTCCGCCGCCGCGGTGACCTTTGACTTGACGTCACGATCCTCAAAGACCGCTTCGATAACGAGCTCGGAACCTTTCAATTCGTCGTATTGGTCGGTCGTTACTATGCGGTCGAGAACGTCCGCCGCAGCATCCGCTGTCAATTTGCCGCGATCTATCTGTTTTTGCAGCAGCGATCGCGAATAATCCTTACCCTTCTCCGCCCTTTCTTTCGACGTATCGAGCAACACCACCTGCATTCCGGCGCGCGCCGACACATAGGCGATGCCGGCGCCCATCATGCCCGCGCCGAGAATGCCCAGTTTCCCGACCTCGCGCTTGGCCGGCCCTTCAGGCCGGCGCACGAGCTTGTCCGCCGCGCCCTTGTTGACGAACAATGTGCGCATCATGTTGCGCGACACCGGATCGCGTAACAGCGACACGAAGTAGCGTGTTTCTATAGCCAGCGCCTTGTCCATGGGCAGCACGCTGCCTTCGTAGACGGCCGACATGATGGCAATGGGTGCCGGGTAATTGTGATTGGTCGCCTTTTGCAGCAGTGCGGTTCCCACCATCTGGGTTTGTACGACGCCCGGGTGCAGGAGTCCGGCGCCACCCGGCACTTTGAAACCTTTGGCATCCCACGGTTGCTGCGCATTGCCGGACTCGGCAAGCCACTGCCGTGCTGCACGAACTTCCTCGCCCGGCGCCACGATTGCATGCACGATACCGAGTTCGAGCGCCTCGGCCGGGCGCACGTGTTTGCCTTGCGTGATCAGTTGCAGTGCGGGCTCAATGCCGATCAGTCGCGGCAATCGCTGTGTCCCGCCACCGCCCGGCAACAGGCCGACCTGTACTTCAGGCAAGCCGAGTACCGCATCCTTGCGATCAGCGGCGACGCGGTAATGGCAGGCCAGGCAGATTTCCAGGCCGCCGCCGAGCGCGGTGCCGTTAATGGCGGCGGCGATCGGCTTGCCGCAGGTTTCCAGCCTGCGCAATGCCTTCTGCAAACGCCGGCAGTCTTCGTACAACGACGTGAAATCGCCTTGGGGCTCGAAATTCTCCACAAGAGCGACGAGGTCGGCGCCCGCCATGAACGAATCTTTGGCGGACGTGATAACCGCGCCTCGGACGGCATCGTCCGTTGCTATACGATCCACAGCTTTGGACAGGTCTGCCAGAAACTCCGGCGTCATGACGTTCATTGACCGTTCTTTGACGTCGATGGTCAGCTCGGCAATACCGCTTTTCTCAACCTGAAATTTTATTGTCTTCATCTGCATACCCGTTCGACTACACGCGTTCGATAATCGTGGCGGTACCCATACCGCCGCCGACACAAAGATTGACCAGTGCGGTACCGAGATCGCGGCGTTCGAGTTCGTCCAGCACCGTGCCCAGTATCATGGCACCGGTCGCGCCCAGCGGATGGCCCATTGCGATCGCGCCGCCGTTCACGTTGATCCGGTCGTGATCGATATCGAGTCGTTGCATGAACAGCATCACCACAGACGCAAACGCCTCGTTCAATTCAAAGAGATCGATGTCGGATGCAGTCATACCCGCTCGCTTCAGAACCTTTTCGGCCGACGGTGCCGGGCCAGTCAGCATGATGGTCGGTTCGGTACCGATCGATGCGAACGCCCGAATGCGTGCCCGAGGCGTAAGACCGAGCGCTTGGCCCGTGCTCCGGGAGCCCAGCAGTACTGCCGCCGCACCGTCTACAATGCCGCTCGAGTTACCGCCGGTGTGCACATGATCGATGAACTCGACTTCCGGGTACTTCTGCAGTGCGACCGCGTCGAAGCCCGCCTGGTCGCCCATCACCGCAAACGCCGGCTTGAGCCCGGCGAGATCCTCGAGACGGGTGCCCGGGCGCAAATGTTCGTCGCGATCCAGCAGGGTGCCGCCCAGCGCGTCGCGCACCGGGATAACCGATTTCGTGAAATAGCCGCTTTCCCAGGCACGCGCGGCGCGCTGCTGGCTGGCTACTGCATAGGAATCGACATCCGTTCTCGAGAAGCCATATTTGCTGGCAATGAGGTCCGCGCCAATACCCTGCGGCACAAAATACGTCTTGTAGGCAATGGCGGGGTCGGCGTGCAGTGCTCCGGAATCGGAGCCCATCGGCACGCGTGACATGCACTCGACGCCGCCGCCAATCGTCATGCCCGACTGCCCCGCCATGATCTGTGCCGCGGCCACGTTAACGGCCTCGAGCCCGGAGGCACAAAAGCGGTTCAATTGCGTTCCCGGCACGCTCTGGTCGTAATCCGCGTACAAAACGGCAGTGCGTGCGATGCAGCTGCCCTGTTCACCGACGGGTGACACACAACCGAAAACGACATCATCGACTTGTGCCGTATCGAGTTCGTTGCGGTCGCGCAGGCTGGCGAGTACCTGCGCCGCAAGGTTCGCAGGTGTTACCTCGTGCAGCGAACCATCGGCTTTGCCACGGCCTCGCGGCGTGCGCACGTGATCGAAAATGAGTGCCTCTGTCATTGTTGTAACCTGTTCAAGTCAGTGTTTCCCGGCGTGCCTGCCGGCGGGTTGGCCAGGACCAGCCGCAGGTGTAATTTCATGTCATCGTTTGCTTTGCGGAAGTCGACAGATCCCGGATTGATGAGCCACAGATAGGTCATACCCGAGATGTAGGCGATGTAATGCGCGGCGATGCTTCGGGCATCGGCGTCGGGCCTGATCGTGCCCGCGGCAATACCGGCGCGAATCCACGAAACAACGTCGTCCTGCTGCCGCTGGTGGATGCTCACCGATGTCTGGCGATAATCGGAGCGTGGACTCGCGGCGCCGCAATACAGTATCTGCAGGACGCGCGCGTCGCGCGGCGAGTCGGAGACGAAGCGCAGGAATGCATCCAGCGCCGCACACATTGCCTCGATGCCGGTGGCGTCGCCGACACCCCGCTTGAGGTATTCCAGCCAGCGTCGCGAAACAGCTTTGCAAACCGCATCCAGCAAGCCGGCTTTCGACCCGAACCGGTAGGTTGCCAGTCCACGGCTGTAGCCTGCTTTTTCACCGATCGCCTGCAGGGTGGTCTTGTCGGTGCCATGCTCGAGGATCAGCTCAATCGCTGCCTCGAGCATGGCCTGGTCAGAGATCGCTGTGCGTTCGGCCTGGGTCAGCGGTTGCCCGTCGGGGGCTGATTTCGCAGTTTGGCTGGGCAAGAGGAACTTCCTGGGACGGGGCGAACCGGCCGGCCGCAGCGCCGCCGGGTGCGACGCAGATTACTTGTTGGTGACAAGCAAGTGAGTATACCCGCCTGCCTGTCACGCCTCAAGCAGGCGCTGCCGGCCTGCGCCCGGGCAGGCGCTTACTGGTCGTCGCGCGGCATACCGGCAGCTGGCGTAGCGACAGCCGCCCGGTCTCGCGGACGACGCTTGTAGGTTCCCGTCGCCGTCGCACACAAGCGTTTATGCTCCGGATCGAACAATCGCGACTGGGCAAAGAACAACGTTCGGGTTTCGCGCACCAACTCGCCCTCCGCGACTACCGTAGCCGCCCGGTGTGGCGACATGAAATTGCAGTTCAGGTTGATGGTGACCGACACCAGGTCGTTGGAGATACCGAAACTTCCGGATACGGCTCCGGCGATATCGAGCAGCGAGGCGATGACCCCGCCGTGCAAATAGCCGACCGTATTGCGGTGTTCGGGCCGCACCGGCATTTCGATGCGGGCGAAGCCGGCTTTCCAGGCCGTCAGCCGGAAGCCGAGAAACTCGAGATAGGTCCCCTGGTACAGGGTCGCGTTTTCGATAAATGAACCGCTGGATCCGTCGCTCACGATGCTACTGCGCCTGTACGTTTGAGAATCGAAATATAAATGTCGGGCTCCGGACGCACCCGGTAATTATTGGTCTGATCGGAAAACAGAATCGTGCCATTCTGGTTCGTCACGATGACGGTGGGCATCACTGTATCCCGCCGATAGCCCCGAGACCGGCCGAGCGGCACCCCATCTTCATCCACAATTTCGAGCGCTCGCGCGGCGGCATTGTCACTGTCAACCAGGAACGCTGACGCCGCACCAGACCCTTCCGCAAGGATACGCGATTGTTCCGCCGTTTGCGGGCTGATCAAACTCAGACTGACGCCCAGATTCTTGAGTTCCTGCTGCCGTGCGGCAATTTCCTGCACTTGTCCGTTACACACCGGGCACCAGCTGCCGCGGTAGAAAACATAAATGGCCGGCCTGCCGAGAAACTCGGTGGAACGGACGATCCGGCCATCCAGCGTTGTCGTTTCGAATTCCGGCAGCTTGTTGCCGACGGCGAGCCTGGCGTTTGGAAATCGCTGCAAGCGGGAATACCAGAACACGTACAGCAACAGCAACACACTGCCGACGCCCGCAATTGCAGTCGGTGCCAGGCCGGCGTTCTGGTCCACGAGACTTTCCCATGCTGCAATCAGCAATCCGCCCAGCGACAGCAGGAGAAGCAGCGGCAGATTTTCACCGGTTCGTGGCATACGAAGCCGCAGCAGCAGCAAGACAAACACCGGCAAAGGCAAATTTGCCAGCGCTGCGCCTAGCCAAGCCAGCCGCTCCTCGCCGGCGAGCGCCGCCGCAACAAGCGACACGAGCAGCGCAAGGCCAGCGACAATCGCCGCCGGATAAAGAAACCACGATTTCATGCTGCAGTCTGCTCCGCGACTCTTTCTTGATTGAGGAACTGGTGTTCGGGCGCCACCGAAACGCGCATCATTCACGCACTACATATTGCGACGGTACTCGCCACCGACCGCGTACAAGGCTTCCGAAATTTGCCCGAGCGAACTGGACCGCACGGTGTTCATCAGTTCCGCAAATACGTTACCACGGGAACGTGCGACCTGCTGCAATGCCAGGAGAGCTTCCGGCCTTTCCTCGGCATGCAGTTTCTGGAAGTCGTGCAGATGGCGGATCTGCTCGCCCTTTTCATGATCCGAAGAGCGGATCAGTTCGAGACTGTGCACTTCGTCTTCCTGCCCCTCACGCGGCAGGAAAGTGTTGACGCCTATGAGCGGATACGAACCATCGTGCTTGCGACTTTCGTAGTAAAGACTCTCATCCTGGATTTTCCCACGCTGATACATCGTATCCATGGCGCCGAGTACTCCGCCGCGCTCAGAGATGCGTTCGAACTCGGTGTACACGGCTTCTTCGACCAGGTCGGTCAGCTCGTCGATTATAAAGGACCCCTGCCAGGGGTTCTCGCAATAGTTCAAGCCCAATTCTTTCGATATGACGAGCTGGATCGCCACGGCGCGCCTTACCGACTGTTCCGTCGGCGTGGTAACCGCCTCGTCAAACGCATTGGTATGCAGGCTGTTGCAATTGTCGAACAAGGCGTAGAGCGCCTGCAAAGTCGTACGGATATCGTTGAAACTGATTTCCTGCGCATGCAAGCTGCGCCCCGAAGTCTGTACGTGATATTTCAGCATCTGGCTGCGTGCACTCGCGCCGTAGCGTTCGCGCATGGCGCGAGCCCAGATGCGTCGCGCAACGCGGCCGATCACGGAGTATTCCGGATCCATACCGTTCGAGAAAAAGAAGCTCAGGTTGGGAGCAAACTCATCGATGTCCATGCCGCGTGCGAGATAGTACTCGACTATGGTGAAGCCGTTCGACAGCGTGAAGGCAAGCTGGCTGATCGGGTTCGCGCCCGCTTCCGCGATGTGATAGCCGCTTATCGACACGCTATAGTAATTGCGCACGTTGTTTTCAATGAAGAACTGCTGAACGTCACCCATCATCTTCATCGCGAACTCGGTCGAGAAAATGCAGGTGTTCTGTGCCTGGTCCTCCTTGAGAATGTCCGCCTGGACGGTACCGCGTACCGACGACAGGGTATGCATGCGGATTTTCTCATAGGCTTCCGGTGGCAGCAGCTTGTCGCCGGAAATACCGAGCAGGCCGAGACCGAGACCGTCGTTGCCCTCCGGCAGCTCGCCGGCGTACTGCGGCCGCTCCCGGCCCGCAAAATAACGGTCGATTTTTTCCCGGGCCTCTTCCCACTTGCCCGCTTCCCGCAGGTATTTTTCTACCTGCTGGTCGATCGCGGTGTTCATGAAAAAAGCCAGGATCATCGGCGCCGGACCGTTGATGGTCATCGACACGGATGTCGTGGGGGAACAGAGATCGAAACCCGAATAGAGTTTCTTCATGTCGTCGACAGTGGCAATGGAAACGCCTGAGTTACCCACCTTGCCGTAGATATCGGGTCGTTCGTGCGGATCCTCGCCATACAGCGTTACTGAGTCGAATGCCGTCGACAGCCTGGCCGCTTCCTGACCCCGCGACAAGTAATGAAACCGACGGTTGGTACGTTCCGGCGTGCCTTCACCGGCGAACATCCGCGTCGGATCTTCGTTCACGCGTCGGTACGGGTAGACGCCGCCGGTAAACGGATAGGCGCCGGGAAGATTTTCTTTCAGCAGGAAGGACAGCAGCTCACCAAGGGCGCCGTAGGTCGGCGCGGCTATCTTGGGGATTCGCTGGTGGCTCAGGCTCTCATAATAGTTGGAACCGGTGACCTCCTTGCCACGCACCTCGTACCGGTAGTGGTCGGAGCGAATATTGGCGCGCCGTTCCGGCCATCTTTTCAGCAGTTCGACGGATTCCGCAGTCAGTTCCTGCAAGGCGTCCTGGTAGCGTTGCCTCAGTATACGGACAGATGAATCGACATCGTCTGCCGTCAAAGCGGCGGCGGCGAACGTGTCCAGGCGTTCCGGCAGCTCTGGATCATCCACTGCCTTCAGTGCTTCATGGTAATGCTGCAGCCGATTGGCGGCATCTGCCTGCTCGTGAACGGACGCGTTGATGGCCCGTCCCTGTTCGCTGATCTCAGCCAGGTAACGGATGCGGCTGCCCGGTATGACGGCCATCGCACGCGGCTCTTTCTCGGACACATCGATATCGGGCGTCCAGCGATCAACGTCGAGTTCCAGCTTGTCCGCGAGACTCGCGCACAACCGAGAGAACATCCAGTTGATGCCCGGATCGTTGAACTGGCTCGCGATGGTGGGGTACACGGGAATTTCCGCGTCCGGCTTCTGGAACTGCAGGTGATTGCGTTTCCATTGCTTGCGAATGTCGCGCAGCGCATCTTCGGCGCCGCGTTTGTCGAACTTGTTGAGTACGATTACATCCGCAAAATCGAGCATGTCGATTTTCTCCAGCTGGCTGGCCGCACCGTAGTCGCTGGTCATGATGTATACGGAAAAATCCGCCAGGTCGATGATCTCACTGTCGCTTTGCCCGATGCCGGCGGTTTCCACCATAACAAGGTCAAAACCCAGCGACTTCAGAAACAGGATGTGGTCTGCCAGCATCTCGCTGGTCGCAAGATGCTGTCGGCGAGTGGCGAACGAGCGCATGTAGACACGATCCGACCGCAGCGAATTCATGCGAATACGGTCGCCGAGCAACGCACCACCGGTGCGGCGTCGCGTCGGGTCCACCGCCAGTACCGCGATACGCAGGTCGGGAAAGCAGGCGAGAAATCGGTTCAGCAGTTCGTCGGTGACACTGCTCTTGCCGGCGCCGCCTGTGCCCGTGATGCCGAGAACCGGCACATTGCCCGCCTTTACCTGCCAGGCCTTGCGCAGCCTGGACAGCTCGTTGTCGTCGAAAAAACCCTCTTCGATGGCAGACATCGTCGTGGCGATATCAATCGTGCTCTCGGGCTTGATGTCGCGCGGCGGCCGCGGCTCGCGCCGCGCCTTTTCGGTGCGCTCGACAAGGTCCCTTATCATGTCCGTGAGACCCATGGTCATACCATCGTGCGGGTGGTAGATGCGTTCGACACCGTATTGCATGAGCGCCGCAATCTCTTCCTGCGTAATGGTGCCGCCACCGCCGCCGAACACCTTGATGTGCGCCGCATCCGCTTCGCGCAGCCGGTCGATCATATAGCGGAAGAACTCGGTGTGGCCTCCCTGATAGGAACTGACTGCGATGCCGTCGGCATCTTCCTGGATTGCCGCCCGTACGATGTCGTCGACACTTCGGTTGTGACCCAGGTGTATGACTTCCGCGCCCTGGGCCTGGATCAGCCGGCGCATGATGTTGATGGCCGCGTCGTGGCCGTCGAAAAGCGACGCGGCAGTGACAAATCGGAGGGGTGCCTGATCGGCTTTGCCGGACACCTGCGGCAAATCGCTTGCGGCGGTGCTCATGGAGTCTGCTCCTGCGATGAATTGGCGCCGAAAAACCTCGCCTTCGGCGCTGGATCTCTTTTCAAATCAGCAGCTTCTGGAGTTGAAAAGATTTTAATCCCGATTAAAATAAAGCAGCCGCCGCGAGAACTCAAGGGGACGCACTCAAGAATGGCCAAAGCCGCCGAGGAAACCCGTTTCGAACTGCAACGCCACCGCATCCTGCGGGCCGCGGCCACCTGTTTCAACCAGAAGGGTTTCAGCGGTACATCGCTGAAAGACGTGGCCAAGCATCTCGGCCTGACCGATGCGGCACTTTACTATTACGTGAAAAGCAAGGAAGAACTGGTTTACCAATGCTACCTGCGTGCGGCCGAACTCGGCAGCGAAGCAATGCAACGCGCGCGCTCGGACGGACAAAGCGGATTCGAGCAGGCAATCCTCTACGTTCAATACCACGTGGAGATTATGGTCGGTGACCGCGGGCCGGTTGCAATCATGAGCGAGATTCCGTCACTGCAGAAGCCGCACCGTGACCGCATTCTCGCTGTATCGAGACAGCACAGCCTCGAATTTGAAAATATCCTTGCAGCCGGGCTCCGGGACGGAAGCATCGTCTGCGGTGATGTGCGTATGACCGGCAACGCGATCATGGGCGCCATCAACTGGATTCCCAAGTGGTTTCACGGCGACACGAGGACTGCCAAGAAGGTGCTCGCGGAATTTCCCGGGATTCTGGGTCGCAGTCTTCGCGGCGGCACGCCCTAACCCGATCCCGGCCGCAGCGATTGTTAGTCGGCAGCGCCCGATAACCTGGTCAGCGCAATCCTGGCGATATTCCCAGCGCCTTGAGTTCCTGCCTGACTTCCGTTTCAAGTGCCTGTATGGCCTGGTTCCCTGCACCGTTGTCGGCATGCTCGAAACGAGCGGCGTCTCCGAGGTACTCAAGGCGACGGTCCAGTCGCTCGCGGACGCGCCGGTAGACGCTATCGCCGCCACTGCCGATATAGCCGGATGCGATTGCCATACGCGGCTGGCCTTCGGCCGTCCTGTGCGGCGCTCCGTCTGCGATCTCATGGGCTCCCCGGGTTTGCAGGATCGCGAGATCCTCGCGGATGAGTTCCAGCAACAGCTTGCGGTCGCCGTACTGCTGCCATAGCCTTGCGAAAATCCTGTCCGCTTCAGCGCGTTCGTCTTCGTCAAGGATTTGCTGCAATGCGTCGCGGGCTTGCGAAAGAACCGATTCACCTCGCTCCGCGGCAAGGCGATACCAGGCCAGCGCCTCTGCCGGGTAGCTCTCGACGCCCTGACCGTTCAATCGCATGTATCCGACCATGTACTGTGCGTACTTGTCGCCGATCGGCGCAAGTTCCTTGCGGTAGATAAGAAATGCCCGGGCAAAGTCTCCGGAAGTGTAAAGCGCCTCCACCTTGTGCTGCACGCTGACGGTTCGGCCATCGAGCGCTTTGCCAGGGAACAAGTGATACCTCTCGGCTTGTGCCTGCACCTGTGACCCGACCAGAACGGCCAGCAGCGCAACGATCAACGCGACGCTTGGCACCAGCGCAACAACGACACTTCGCAATCTGTGACTCGACACCATGAACCCTGCCTGCTTCTCTTTACAGCGACCAGCCCGGCGAGACGGGCAATGAATGCTGTCCAGCCCTGTCTCGTTTGGAGTCCGGGCCGATGCCGGGAGTTCCTTCCCGGGCGGTTTTCGTCTACCCGTCGTCCGATCGCGCGGAACCGCATGGAACGCGTTTGTCGCTCCCCGCATCCGCAAATTCCGGCGACCGCTTGTGCAGATTGGCCATAACCGCTTCGATCTGGTTTGGCGAGCCTATGAGTTGTCCCTGCAGCAGCGCTTCACGGCGCAGTGCTCCGTCAATCGAATCGTTCCACGACTCGTTGAACAGCTCCTTGAGGGCGCGCATGGCATCCGGAGAGCGGCTCGCCATTTCTGCCGCGAGGCTCGCAGCCAACTCCTGCGGATGGTCGTGAAGTTCGGTCACAAGTCCGAGTCGGCAGGCCTCCGTACCATCGATGATCTGGCCGGTACAGGCC
This sequence comes from uncultured Woeseiaceae bacterium, assembly GCA_964452235.1. Lineage (GTDB taxonomy): Bacteria > Pseudomonadota > Gammaproteobacteria > Steroidobacterales > Woeseiaceae > IDS-8. The sequence continues at coordinate 9,438 of CAYVLL010000022.1, read as the reverse complement.
AGGCGCTTGAGTCGATCCGGTGCGATCAGGTGACGTCCGGTGACAGTGATGCCCATGTCGGGAACGATGCCCCACTTGATCTCCATGATCGACCAGCGGCTGTTCGCAGTCGCAATGCGCAAGTCGGCACCCAGCGCAATTTGCAAGCCGGCGCCGAAGGCGACTCCCCGAACCGCGGCGATAACCGGCACCGGAACTTGCCGCCAGATCAAGGCAGCACTTTGGTAGAGATTGGCGTTCGAGCCCGCTCGCGCTTGCAGGTCAGCCGGATCCGGTGGCTTTGCATCGACAGCAGTGAATACCGACACGTCAATACCGGCACAAAAGTGTTCGCCTGCCCCGCTCAGGATCACGGCCCGGACGGAGTGGTTTGCAGCGAGCGACTCGCCGGTCTCGACGATCGCCTCAAACATGGCGTAATCGACGGCGTTGTGCTTGTCAGGCCGGTTCAGGGTAACCCGGGCAATGTGTTCGTCGATGTCAACGGTGACACGTTTCGCCATCTTGCCTGCTCCGCGCATGATTGTTGTATTCTCGCTCGCAGCGAAGTCTACCGGCTACGGGCAGCGAGGTCATTATGACGGGATGCAGAACCTCCTGCCGGTATGCCGGCTTTGTGCTCCTCTTGCTCGGCGCCAGTAGTCACGCTGTCGAGGCGGCAAGCCAATACCGCATTGCAACGGATGGCAGCGAGTTGCGGATTCTTGTCTTTCGCGCTGGCGCGCTGGCGAGACTCGGCCACAATCACGTCGTTTCCACGCGTGGTCTGTCCGGTGAGATCGTCCTCGGCCCATCGCCTGAAGCCAGTTCATTCCACCTGGAATTCACCGTTACCAGCCTGGACGTCGATGATGCCGACGTGCGTGCCGACGAAGGCCCGGAGTTTTCGTCCGCCGTCAATGTGCAGGACATCGAAGGCACGCGGCGCAATATGCTCGGGCCAAAAGTACTCGACGCCGAAGCTCACGACCGTGTTCGCATTGCATCGTCCTCGATCAGTGGTGACTTCCCCAATGTCGTCACAACCGTCGTTTTGACCGTCAAGGGCAGCGAACATGAATTGCTGGTACCAGTCAGCATCAACACCTTCGATGGCGGATTGATCGCAATAGGTCGCGTGCGCATTAGCCACGAAGATATCGGCCTGGCCCCGTTCCAGGCTGGATTCGGCGCATTGCGGGTCGCGGACGAAATGCTGGTGAAATTTCGCATCGTTGCGAGAACGGAAGGGACGTAAAGCGAAAGTTTTCGCAGGTCTCAGCCACGGGCCTGCCTGGGGCGTTCTAAGCAGCCAGCGTGCACTTCCCGTTATCAACGACGATGGTGCTGCGGTCTTTCACCAAACAGCGAAACGACACGATATTGCGTTCCTGCCACATCTCCGTAGTCAGGACGTCCCCGGGATAGGCCGGCGCTACGAAGGCCGCCTCAATGCCGGTAATCAATGTGTAGTCGTAGTCACAGATAGTCCTGAGTATTGCGCGACTGGCGATACCCAGCAGGCAACGACCGTGCAGCAACGGCCCCCTGAAGCCGGCTGCCTGTGCGGTATACAGATCTGCATGCACCGGATTCCTGTCACCGGACAAGCGAAAGAGCAGCGCCTGGTCGACCCGCGTGGCAATGTTGCAGCTCAGGTCGGGACTGCGCGTGGGCAATCCATGCGACCTTGACCCGACTGCGAGCGGGTGACTGTAGGCCGCATCCGCGGGCGCCACCAGGGTACTGGCCAATGCGAAAACGGCAGTATCGTCACTGGCAAGCCGAACGTCGGACTGCACCACGATGCGCGTGCCTTGATCCGGTCCGCCGTCGTACACATCGGTAACGCGCTGATTGGCGAGCAGGTTGCTCGCGGCCGGAAGTGGTCGATAAATCTCAAGTCTTTGACCGACGTGCAGAGCCTGTTGACCATCCCAGGCGGCGTCTGCAGGAAAGTCGAGGGCCGGCAGCATGGTCGCGAGCGTCGGCAGGGTTTTCAGCAGTGGCTGCTCGAAAACATACGCAAGCTCCTTGCCGAACCTGGGATCGCCGCCGAATCCGACACCAAGGGCATAGAGGATCGCGTCCCGGCTGGTGTAACTGATCGGCTGGTCTTCGACCGCGAGCGACAACAACGAATGGTCAGCATCAGTCGTCACTCCGGTATTGAGGACCAACTGTGACATGAGGCTCCCAGCTTCGTGCAGAAATTGCCGGAGATTCTATGACCGCAGCACATGCCAGGCAAGTTGACAAACTATAATGTGATCTGTCCTGCAGAGGCGTTTTATATCGACCGTATTCTGCCCACACCACCGGCAAATTTCCAACCAAGGTCTGCCAGTGGCGCGACGGCATTCGCAGCTTTCGCCGCATGCACACTGGCAGCCGTACCATCGCGTACGCGCCCGGCGATACCTTGCAGAATCGCCGCCAGGCGAAAAAAATTGTACGCCGCGTAGAAGTCGCGATGCGGAATGCCGGCGCTGCGACCGGTGCGTTCGCAATACAGGCGTACATACTCCTCTTCGCTCGGTATGCCGAGCTTTTTCAGATCCATATTCTTGAGACCCGTTGAGCCGATTCCGATATCCGGCATCTGCCATGCCATGAGGTGATACGTGAAATCGCCGAGCGGATGTCCTATGGTAGACAGCTCCCAGTCGAGTACGCCGATCACGCGCGGCTCTGTCGGATGCAGGACGACATTATCGAGGCGGAAGTCGCCATGCACGATGGACGACGACTCATCAGTCGGAATATTGCCAGGCAGCCATTCGATCAGGCTGTCCATCGCCGGCACGGACTGTGTTTCCGACGCCTGGTACTGCCGCGTCCAGCGTGAGATCTGTCGCGAAAAGTAATTGCCGGGCTTGCCGAAGTCTTCCATACCCAACGCCTTGAAATCGATGCTGTGCAGGCGCGCAATCGTACAATTCAGGTCGTCGTAGATCGCCGCGCGTTCCTCCATGTCACTGTCTGGCAGGTCGAGGTTCCAGACGATGCGCCCGTCGACGAATTCCATGACATAGAATACGGTACCGACCACCGCTTCGTCCGTGCACAGGAAGTATGGTTTGGGCACCGGAAAGCCTAATTTGTAGAGCGCACTGATCACGCGGTACTCGCGTTCGACCGCATGCGCGGATTGCAGCAAGGTACCCGGCGGCTTGCGTCGCAGCACATAGCGAGTGGACGGAGTGTCGAGCAAATAGGTCGGATTGGACTGTCCGCCCTTGAACTGGCGTACGGTCAACGGTCCGCGAAAAGCGTCAATCCGGCCGTCCAGATAACGCTCCAGCCGGGTCACGTCGAAACGATGCGGCTCACGCACCTCGCGCGTACCCGAGAATTGCTCCTGGCGCGTACTCACCGGCACCGCCTCGGTCAGCTTCGCGGTTCCACGAAAAAGTCCGGCACGAGTCGTGCCGACGGGTCGACCGCATAAGAGGTGAGGTCGGATATACCCGCACTTTCCAGAACCTCGTCGTCGACACAGAAATTCCCGCTGAATTCCCGACTGCTCCGGCAAAAAATGACGTGGGCTGCATCTGCCATGATTTCGGGCTTGCGCGAACGCCGGACAATCTGATCGCCGCCCAGCAGGTTCTGTACGGCGGAGGTTGCGATCGCCGTGCGCGGCCACAGCGCATTGACCGCCACGCCGTCCTTGCGGAACTCTTCGGCCATGCCCAGTACGCAAAGGCTCATGCCGTACTTCGCAATGGAATACGCTACGTGCGGCGCAAACCATTTCGCTTTCATCTCCAGCGGTGGCGACAGGTTGAGAATGTGCGGATTCGAAGCCTTCTTCAGGTGTGGCAGGCAGGTTTTGGACACCAGAAACGTTCCTCGAGTGTTGACCTGGTGCATCAGGTCGAAGCGCTTCATCGAAGTGGCAAGAGTCGGTTCGAGCGAAATCGCGCTCGCGTTGTTGACACAAATGTCGATGCCGCCGAACTTGTCGACACCCTGCTGCACGGCACTTCCAACTGCTTCCTCCGAGCGGATATCGCAGGCGACCGCCAGGGCCTTGCCGCCCGCCTTCTCGATTTCTTCCGCCGCCGTGTGGATCGTGCCCGGCAATTTCGGGTGCGGTTCTGCGGTTTTGGCCGCGATGATGACGTTTGCGCCGTCTTGTGCAGCGCGCAGCGCGATCGCCAGGCCGATACCCCGACTGCCGCCGCTGATGAACAGAGTCTTGCCCTTTAGGTCTGCCATGGATGTGCCCCGGGATGCCTGATGCCTGATCGTTCGCACCGATGATACCGCGAGTCGCAATCGATTTCGGCCCTGGCGCACTCGGCCTGTCAGGCAAGGCCCCTGCTACATGCGAAAAATACCGTAGGGTGTCTCTTCGTTGCGCAGGCAGTTGACCGCGGCAGAAATCGCCTGGCCCAGCACCCGTCGTGTATCGGTCGGATCGATCACGCCATCGTCCCACAGTCGAGCGCTGGCGTAGTAGGGATTCCCCTGAGTCTCGTACTGTTCGCGGATTTCGTCCTCGAATGCCTTGCGTTCGTCGTCGGGCCACTCCGCGCCGCGCGCTGTTATGCCGTCCTTGCGCACTGTCGACAGGACCACCGACGCCTGTTCGCCGCCCATGACGGAAATGCGCGAATTCGGCCACATCCACAGGAATCGAGGGTTGTATGCGCGGCCACACATCGCGTAGTTGCCGGCGCCGAACGAGCCACCGATGATAACCGTGAACTTGGCAATCGAAGAGGTGGCCACCGCATTGACCATCTTCGCGCCGTCCTTCGCGATGCCGCCATGTTCGGATTTCCTGCCGACCATGAACCCCGTAATGTTTTGCAGGAATACCAGCGGCACACCCCGCCGGTTGCACAACTGGATGAAATGCGCGCCCTTCTGTGCCGATTCGGAAAACAGGATGCCGTTGTTGGCGATGATACCGACCGGATAGCCGTACAGATGAGCGAAGCCGCAAACGAGCGTCGCGCCGTACAATGCCTTGAACTCGTTGAAGTCTGACCCGTCAACCAGTCGCGCAATTACTTCCCGTATGTCATAGGGAAAACGAAAGTCGCTCGACACGATGCCATACAGCTCGTCTGCCGGATAGGCCGGCTCGGTCACCGTCCGCATTTGCAGCGGGATCTCCTTGCGCCGGTTCAGGCTGGCGATGATGTCGCGCACCATAGCGAGCGCATCGCCATCGTTCGCCGCCAGGTAGTCGGTAACGCCGGAAATGCGGCTGTGTACATCGCCACCGCCAAGCGTCTCGGCGTCGACTACTTCGCCGGTTGCCGCTTTCACCAGTGGGGGTCCGCCGAGAAAAATAGTGCCCTGGTTGCGGACGATGATGGCTTCGTCGCACATCGCCGGAACGTAGGCGCCGCCAGCCGTGCAGGATCCGAGCACGGCGGCTATTTGAGGGATGCCTTTAGCCGACATGCGCGCCTGGTTGTAGAAGATGCGGCCGAAATGGTCGCGATCCGGGAACACTTCATCCTGCTTCGGCAAAAACGCGCCACCGGAATCCACGAGGTAAACGCAAGGCAAATGATTCTGTTCGGCCACCTCCTGCGCGCGCAGGTGTTTCTTGACGGTTAGCGGGTAATAGGTTCCGCCTTTAACCGTTGCATCGTTGGCGACAATCATGCAGTCGACGTCGTTGATCTGCCCGATCCCGGTTATGATACCGGCGGCAGGCACTTCATTGTCGTACATGCCGTAAGCGGCGAGTTGACCGATTTCGAGAAACGGTGCGCCGCGATCGACCAACGTTCGTACACGATCGCGCGGCAACAATTTGCCGCGCGAAAGGTGCTTGTCGCGCGCACGCTCGGTGCCGCCTTTCGCGATGGATTCATGAACGTGCTTCAGTTCACTGGCAATGGCGCGGTTGGCGATGGCGTTCTTCTTGAAGTTGTCTGAAGACTTGTCGACTTTGGTCTTGATGACAGGCATGTGGGATCCGATTCAACCCGTAGCGTTAAATAATTCACGGCCAATCAGCATACGACGAATCTCGCTGGTGCCGGCACCGATCTCGTACAGTTTTGCGTCACGCCACAAACGCCCGGCGGGATACTCGTTAATGTAGCCGTTGCCGCCCAGCGCCTGAATCGTCTCTCCCGCCATCCAGGTCGCCTTTTCAGCCGCCAGCAGTATGCAGCCAGCCGCATCGAACCGGGTGGTCAATCCCCTGTCGCAGGCCCTTGCGACCGCATACACGTAGGACCGGCAAGCGTTCATCGCGGTATACATGTCCGCAATCTTACCCTGCATGAGCTGAAACGTGCCGATGGGCCGGTCGAATTGCTTGCGCTCGTGCACGTAGGGCATGACCAAATCGAAACACGCACGCATGATGCCGAGCGGTCCGCCGGCAAGCACCAGCCGCTCGTAATCCAGGCCGCTCATCAGTATCGTTGCGCCCTGCCCTTCCTTGCCGAGCAGGTTTTTCGCCGGTACCCTGCAATCGTCGAACACCAGCTCGCCGGTATCTGATCCGCGCATGCCCAGTTTGTCGAGCTTCTGCGCTTTCGTGAAGCCGGGCATGCCGTCCTCGACGACGAAAGCGCTCAGACGCGAGTCGTTTTTCGAATCCGCGGTAGACGCGTAGACAACGACTATGTCGGCATCGGGCGCGTTGGTAATCCACATTTTGCTGCCGTCCAGAACGTAATCGTCGCCTTTCCTGCGCGCGGTGGTTCGCATCGCCATTACATCCGAACCGGCCTGGACCTCACTCATGGCCAATGCCCCGACGTGTTCGCCGGACATCAGCCGGGGAAGGTACTGCGCCTTCTGCGCATCGCTGCCCCAGCGTCGCAGTTGATTGACACAAAGGTTTGAATGTGCTCCGTAGGACAGGCCGACGGATGCAGATGCACGGCTGATTTCCTCCATCGCGACAACATGCGCGAGATAGCCGAGTCCCGTGCCACCCAGTTCCTCCTCTACCGTAATCCCGAGCAGCCCCAGCTCGCCGAGCTGCGGCCACAGGTCGCGGGGAAACTTGTTCTGCTGGTCGATGTCCGCGGCACGGGGCGCGATGTGATCGTCGGCGAATGCGCGCACCGTCTCCCGCAGCATCCCGATGTCGTCACCGAGGCCAAAGTCGAAATCAAACATGGGTTCATATCACCCGCATGGACTCACAGATCTCGTTGATTCTCCGGACTTTGCCGAATGACCTGAATACCATTCAACGGGTAGGGTCGGACGGATTGCGCCCCGGCACAGCAGCGAGTGTCAGCTTTTGCCGAGCGCGTCGATCAGCATGGAAAAGAGCTCGTACTGTGAGCTGATCTTCAGCTTGGAAAACAGGTTGCGCTTATGCACCATCACGGTGCCCGGTGCGATGTCCAGCTGCCTCGCGATCGACTTGGAAGAATGGCCACGCAACAACAGCTGGCTGATCTGGCGCTCGCGTTCCGTCAGCACGTCTTCGCCGAAACGTTCGAAGCAATCAGTCAGTTTTTCATGCACGGCATCACTGCCGGTGGCCGAGCTCGCTCCTTCCTGCCAGTTTTGCCAGATTCGCTGCACGGCGGCCGAAACCATGGGTTCGATAAGGTGCAGTCGCTTCAGCTCGGCTCGCGTAAACATACAATCCCGCCGGCCCACGACCAGCACGACCGTCGTCTGGTCCGAGACCTCGGTCAGGAAGTCCATTTCGTCGCGAAGGTGCGTTCGGTCGCAATACTGCCGGTAGTACTCGCTGGCTCGGAACCGATCGGGTAACTCGTCGCGGAACCGGCAGAGCGACGGTTTTTTGTCCCGTATCGCGAGCTGGTAGAGCGGGTCCAGCAGGTAGGGGCCGGCCAGATAGCGCTCCAGGTAATGCTTTCTGCCGGCGGGTTCCAGGGTGTGATGCAGGACCTCTGGGCGGGCGTCCTTGTGAAACGCCATGAGGCAGGTTCCCTGGTGTCGCACCGCAAGGCCAACGGCGTCGACCAGCGCATCGGGCAGTCGGTCACTGCCCGTCGATGCAATGATTTCGCCGATGGCTGCGTGCCATGCCGTTTGCTGGAACAAGTGCTGTCCGGACTCCAGGGTGAACCATAAAATAGCGACTTATCAATATTTTACACCTACTTCGCAGCTGCCGTCGCCGTTCCGCGGCTGCCTTGACCGGCAAGAATACACGGAAGGCTGATAGCATGCGCAGCACACTGATAGCCGGTTGCGAGGCAGGGACATAGCATGAATTTCGAAAACAAGGTCATCGTCATCACGGGCGCAGCACGCGGTCTCGGACAGGAGTACGCGCGCCAGTTTGCGCGCCGCGGCGCACACGTTGCCGTTAATGACCTGCGCGATTGTCGTGAAACACTTGACGTGATTGAAAAGGAAGGCGGTACCGGACTCGCAACGACAACCGATGTCACCAGTGCCCGGAGTACCAGCGACATGGCCAAAGCGGTACTCGACAAGTTCGGGCGCATCGACGTGCTGGTCAACAACGCTGCGCTTTACGGCAGCCTGCATTTCCTGCCCTTCGACCAGCTCGACGAACAGGAGTGGGACGCCACGATGAATGTCAACGTCAAGGGTATCTGGCAGTGTTGCAAAGCCGTTGTGCCGGCCATGAAAACGCAGCAGGAAGGCGCAATTGTGAATATCAGCTCGCTTGCCGCTACCTATGGCATGCCCAATGGCTTGCACTACACCGCGTCGAAAGCCGCCGTTATCGGCGCCACGCGCGGGCTGGCGCGTGAACTCGGGCGCTACAGTATTCGCGTCAACGCCGTCGCACCGAATGTCGTCAATACGGATGCTACCTCGGAAGTGTTTGGCGAGAAGCGTGACAAGGTACTTGAAGTGACGCGTTCGCAGCAGGCGATTCGCCGCCCGCTGGAGACGGCCGATATCGTCGGCGCTGTATTATTCCTCTCGAGTGACCTGAGCCGCCTGACCACAGGCCAGACCCTGATGGTCGACGGCGGCACCGTCATGCTCTGATTTGTATAGAATAGTCCCACTGATTGCGTATTCGGAACCTGTCCATGAAGCTTGTCACCGCCATCGTCAAACCCTTTCGCCTGGACGACGTCCGCAATGCTCTGAGTGAAGTCGGTATTCAGGGCATGACCGTCAGCGAAGTGAAAGGCTTTGGCCGCCAGCGAGGCCACACGGAACTTTATCGAGGCGCCGAGTACGTGGTGGACTTCCTGCCCAAGGCAAAAATCGAAGTTGCCGTCTCGGACGACCGGGTGGAAGAAGTCATAGAGGCCATCGTCAACAGTGCCAAAACCGGTAAAGTCGGCGATGGCAAGATATTCGTCACCCCTATCGAGCAAGTGCTGAGAATCCGTACCGGCGAAACCGGCGACAGCGCGCTTTAGCGTTCATAAAAGGGGGACAGTGACCATTAAAAAAGGGGACAGTGACCAATGGCGTCGCCTTTGGTCACTGTCCCCTTTTTTAATGGTCACTGTCCCCTTTCTAACTGCTCCAGAGTCTCGTCCTGCAGGTTGC
>CAYVLL010000021.1:0-22586 GCA_964452235.1 uncultured Woeseiaceae bacterium | reverse complement strand
GCGGCGCGCATTGAGTCTCAGGCTGGCGGAGGCGATAATTGACCCTGGTCCGCGCCGGTTTCCCCGCGACGGTCAGCCGTGAACCCCGTCAGGCCCGGAAGGGAGCAGCGGCAGCGGTTAAACCGGGTGCCGGGGAGGAGCTGGCGCGGGCCTTTTGCTTTACTCCTGTCGCAAACCGAGCGTCTGCAGGCTATGCCTTGTTCCCGTCGAAGCATCCGATACACTGTCAGACCCGATCGGCATCGAGCGTAGCCCCCCGGCATGAGTTATCTGGTTCTCGCCCGCAAGTGGCGACCGAAAAATTTTCTTGAAACAGCAGGTCAGGAGCACGTGCTCAAGGCGCTCTGTAATGCGCTGGACAGCCAGAGATTGCACCATGCCTACCTCTTCGCCGGTACGCGCGGCGTCGGCAAGACCACCATTGCCCGAATTCTCGCGAAGGCGCTGAACTGCGAGACGGGGATTACCTCTCAGCCCTGCGGCAAATGCAGTGCCTGCCTGGAAATCGACGAGGGACGCTTCGTGGACCTGATCGAGGTCGATGCGGCTTCGAAAACCAAGATCGACGATACCCGGGAGTTGCTCGATAACGTACCGTATGCGCCGGCGCGCGGGCGCTTCAAGGTCTATCTGATTGACGAAGTGCACATGCTGTCGCGCAGCTCGTTCAATGCCTTGTTGAAGACGCTGGAGGAGCCACCGCCGCACGTCAAGTTCCTGCTTGCAACCACGGATCCGCAGAAGTTGCCGGTGACAGTGCTCTCGCGGTGCCTGCAGTTCAATCTCAAGCGCCTGACGCCCAGGATCATTCGCGAGCGCCTGGAACTGATTTGCGAGGCCGAGGAAATCAAGGCAGAACCTGCCGCTCTCTCGATGCTGGCGCGCGCCGCGGATGGCAGCCTGCGGGACGCATTGAGCCTGCTTGACCAGGCGATTGCCTATTGCGGCGGCGACCTGACAGAAGCGGCTGTGGGCGTAATGATCGGCAACATAGACCGCCGGCACATCGCCGAGCTCCTGGCGTTGCTGGCCGCGAACGACGCGCGAGGCCTCGTGCGCGCTATCGCTCGCATCGACGAACAGTTTCCGGACTACGCACATATGCTGGACGATCTGGCACGGATGCTGCAACGAATCGCAGTTTTTCAAATGGTTGGCGCCATTGACAGCGACGACGATATTGACGAAGGCGAGATAGCCGAATTTGCAGGCCGTTTGAGCGCCGAAGACTTGCAGCTGTTCTACCAGATGGCGCTGATTGGCCGGCGCGATCTGCACCTGGCGCCAGACCCGAAAAGCGGTGTCGAGATGACCTTTCTCAGGATGCTTGCCTTTCAGCCGAACCACAGCCCGGCGACCGCCGGAGGCGACGGTGTCCGCGTCACACCGGCGCGCCAGAAGCCGTCCCCGCCGGCAGCGAAAGCGTCTGGCACGCCGGCCCGGCCGCCGCCAGCCGCCGGCCCGCAGGCGTGGCAGGAGCCCGACTGGTGCGAGCTGGTCACAGGTCTTGGTTTGAACGGTGCCGCCAAGCTTCTTGCCAGCAACTGTGCTTTTCTGCGGCGGGAAAAAAACGTTGTCCATCTCGGACTCGACCGCCGGTCAGAGTCGTTACTGACACGCTCCAGGCAGGACGCAATTGCAGCGGCCTTGTCCAGGCGTTTCGGAGAAGCGTTAAAAGTCGACATTTTGGTTGGCGGCACCGAGAGTGGCAACGAAACGCCGGTGCAGCAGGCGGCGCGCCTGGTGGACGAAAGAAAGGCGGCGGCTCGCGCCTCTCTGGAGGCAGACCCGAACGTGAAGGCGCTCAAGGACATGTTCGGAGCAGAGCTGAATCCGGATTCCATTGAACTGGTAGATCGGCGAGAAGCCGCCAATCGGGAGTGACCTGGTTATGAAGGGTGGTATTGGGCAACTCATGAAACAGGCCCAGCAAATGCAGGCCGAAATGCAAAAAGCGCAGGAAGAAATGGCCAGGTTGACCGTCACGGGCGAATCGGGCGGTGGACTGGTCAAGATTTCGATGAGTTGTAAACACGAAGTCAAATCGATCGTGATCGACGATTCACTCGTCGGTGACGACAAGGACATGCTTGAAGACCTGATTGTGGCGGCCTTCAATGATGCGGTGCGTCGGGTTGAGACGACAGTCAAGGACAAGTTCAGCGGAATGGCAGCGGGACTGAATCTGCCGCCCGGCATGAAGTTGCCGTTCTAGGCCCCTTCCAGGTTTTATCCGCTTGTCGTATTCGCCTCTGCTGGTCCGATTGATCGACACCCTGCGTTGCATGCCGGGTGTCGGACGGAAGTCGGCACAGCGCATCGCGTTCCACTTGCTGGAGCGAGACCGGGCGGGCGCCGAGCAATTGTCAAAGGCGCTCAGCGAGGCCGTCACCTCGATTGGCCATTGTCGCCGCTGTCGAATGTTTTCCGAACATGAGTTGTGCACCATTTGCCGGGACAACGGTCGCGACGAGTCATTGCTTTGTATCGTAGAGTCTCCGGCTGATGTCATGGCAGTCGAAGATGCAACTGGCTACAAGGGACATTACTTCATCCTCATGGGGCACCTGTCGCCGCTCGACGGCATCGGTCCCGAGGAACTGGGCCTGCGGCAGTTGGAGGAGCGCCTCGGCGAGGAAACATTCAGGGAGATCATCATAGCCACCAATCCCACTGTGGAAGGAGATGCGACGGCGCATTTTCTTGCCGACATGGCGAATCGCCATAAGGTGCCCGCCAGTCGGATAGCGCATGGGGTACCGCTGGGAGGCGAACTGGAATATGTCGACGGCGGCACTTTGTCTCACGCATTTTTCGGTCGTCGGCTGGTTGAGTGAGCGTTGACGGTTAGAAAGAGCGCAAACAGAGGAACTCGAAATGGCAGACTCAAATTGTCTTTTTTGTAAAATCGTGGCGAAGGAAATCGCCGCCGACCTGGTTTATTTCGACGAACACGTCGTGGCCTTTCGTGACATCAACCCGCAAGCGCCGACGCATGTCCTGATTGTTCCCAGGAAACACATCTCGACCATCAATGACCTTCAGGACGCTGACGCCGAAACTGGCGGCAGGCTTTTCCTGGCCGCAAAGTCGATAGCGCAAAGTGAGGGCCTTGCCGAGGCAGGCTATCGGGTAACCATGAACTGCATGGAAGGCGCAGGTCAGTCAGTCTTTCATGTTCACCTGCACTTGCTGGGCGGCCGCGCATTCAAATGGCCGCCGGGTTGATCGGTGGGCAATCTGCAAACCAGTGCCGGGTGCCCGCCGAACCTACTGTGTTTTTCGCTGGAAATCGAGCGACAGGCGATACAGTCGCCGATAACTTTCGTAGCGCCGAGCAGCAATTGTTCCCGTCTCGACCGCGTCGATAACCTTGCAACCCGGTTCCTGCAAATGGCGACAGTTGGCGAATCGGCACTCCGGGGCCGCTTCGCGGATCTCAGGGAATGCGTGCGCGACGTCTGCCGGTCCGGCGATCGCCGGTGCGTAGTCCCGCACGCCGGGTGAATCGATCACGTGACCACCGCTCTCGAGGGTGCGCATTTTTGAATTAACGGTGGTATGACGGCCCTCTTGCCGCTTCCGCGATACCGGTGCAGTCGTCAGCGAGTCATCCCCGAACAGGGCATTGATCAAGGTGGACTTGCCGACGCCCGACTGCCCGACCAGGACGGCGGTTCTCTCGGCGATCAGCCCGCGCAAACCATCCATGCCGCTGCTGCTGACTGCGCTGCAATAAAGCGTCCGGTAGCCTGCCACTTTGTAGATGGCCATCGCGTCAAGAATTGCCGGTGTGGCTTCACCGAGGTCGGTCTTGTTGAAGACGACTGCGCCGGCCGCCCTCATCAGTTCCGCGGCACACAGGTATCGATCGACGATAAACCAGTCCGGCACAGGCAATTCCGCGGTAACGACGATGACCAGGTCGATATTGGCGGCGAGGATATCGACCTTGCCTTGCCGGTTTGGCCTGCCCAGTTCGTTACGGCGCTCTGCAATTTCCGTGATGAGCCATTCAGGCTCATTCGACAGGCGTTCTGCAAGGACAAAGTCCCCGCAAACAGGTTGCATTCGACGACCCTTGACACGACCGGTAGCCTCACTGCCATCGGCGAAGCAGAGGTCGAGGCGGCGACCATAGGTTGCAACGACGCGGGCCTTGAGGTTGTCCTTGTGCTGCATGCGCTGATGCTTGATGGGGTCGACTACGGGTGATGTAGTATGCTGCGACTATGCCGCCCGTGCACGTTCGTGAGTGGTTGGCCTCACTGCATGCGGCTGGCCGGACAACAATCCACCGGGGGTAAAATGCCTGGAGACCCGAACGTAAAGCCCAATCCGGCGCTGAATCTTGTCTGGATCGACCTTGAAATGACCGGACTCGATACCACTGCCGATCAGATTATCGAGGTTGCGACGATCGTGACCGATAACCAGCTGAATGAGATCGCAGTGGGACCGGTGTTGGCCGTCTACCAGCCGAAAAGCATCCTCGACGCCATGGATGCCTGGAATACGAAGCAGCATCGAGAGTCCGGCCTCGTGGCACGGGTTCTGGCCAGCGACGTGAGCATTGCGCAGGCGGAAGAGCAGACGCTGCAGTTCCTGCGGCAGTACGTAGATGCCGGTGCGTCACCGATGTGCGGCAACAGTATCTGCCAGGACCGCCGCTTCATGGCGCGCCTGATGCCGACACTGGAAGCCTTTTTTCACTATCGAAATCTCGACGTCAGTACGCTGAAGCTGCTCGCTCAGCGCTGGGCACCGGCGGTCGCCGACGGCTTCGAAAAGGAATCCTCTCATCGGGCGCTCGCCGACATACGAGACTCCATTGCGGAGCTGCGCTACTACCGCGCCGCGCTGCTGGACCAGGCAGTGCTGGAATCGGACGGTTGATCTCCCTGCCATCGTCGCCGGCCTGCGAACGCAACAAGGGGCCGATCCTCGAAGTCTTGCAGAAGGAGCTGGCAAATCGGCGGACCGTCCTGGAAATCGGCTCCGGCACCGGCCAGCATGCCGTGCATTTTGCGGCGGCAATGCCGCATCTCGTATGGCACACGAGCGATCTGCCGGACAATCACGCCGGTATCGCCGCCTGGCTGGACCACGCACAACTCGAGAATACAAGGGCGCCCCTGTTACTCGACGTCCAATCTGCCGATCTCGTGTCATTGCGTTCCCTCGGCGCCGATGCTGTGTACTCGGCCAATACGGCGCACATCATGGCGATAGAGGCGGTACAAGCCATGTTCTCACTGGTTGGCGATCTGCTACTGGCAGAAGGGGTGTTTTGCCTGTACGGACCGTTCAATTTCGACGGCCGCTTCAGCAGTGACAGCAATGCAGATTTCGATGCCTCGCTGCGAAGCCGGGATCCGGTCATGGGGATTCGCGACGTTGAGCAGTTGGACGGTTTCGGCCGGGATGCCGGCCTGATACGTGAACGACTGTATGCAATGCCGGCCAATAACTATGTTGCCATCTGGCGACGCATTAGCCAGGCACAAACATAGAGGGAGGTACCACGGCGAACGCTGTCGTTCGTGCTGGGCACTTTCAGCGCAGCATTTTTCGGCTGGTACCGGTATTCCGCTTGCCTTATAGTTGTACGGTCAAAGTTTGGGCGCCCTGCAAATGAATATCACATCGATCAGGCAGCTGTTTTTTCTGCTTGGCTGCTGCTTTGTGGCGGCATTGCCGGCCAGTGCGCAAACCGTTTGGGTCAGCGACGAATTCGAGGTTTTGCTGCGCACCGGGCCGACGACCGAACATGCGATTCGACTGACCATGCGCAGTGGCACAGAGCTGGAAGTCCTCGAGCGCGACGCCGAGTCAGGTTACACAAGGGTGCGCACGAGTGGCGGTACCGAGGGCTGGGTGCTGTCGCGTTACCTGATGTCGGAAGCGCCAGCCCGGCAGCAGCTGGAGCGGCTCACGAGTCAGCTTACCAACGCCAACGCGCGTGGTTCCACCATGGGTTCCCAGCTGGAGGCAGTCAAGAACCAGTACGACACGGCGACCGCGAGGATTGCCAGCCTGGAAAGCCAGAATGAGTCACTGCAAACAGAGCTCGAAGAGCTGAAATCCACCTCCGCCAACGCGATATCACTCGATCGGCAAAACAAGGATCTGCGGCAGCAGCTTACCGATGCCGAGATCAAAGTCAGCATACTCGAGCAGGAAAATAACGACCTCGGCAGCCAGAAAACGCGCAACTGGTTTCTCGCCGGGGCGCTGGTCTTGCTGGTCGGCATCGTACTGGGCATCTGGCTGCCACGCATACGCTGGCAGAGGCGCTCGCGATACGAAAGCTTCTGATTTCGATATAGCCTGCTAGACGGCCCGGCCGGCCAGGAACATCCAGGTTTCGATAACGGTATCGGGGTTAAGTGACAAACTGTCAATGCCCTGATCGACGAGCCACAACGCGAAGTCGGGATGGTCGGAAGGCCCCTGGCCGCAGATGCCAACGTATTTGCCTTTCGCCCGGCATGCCTTGATGGTCATTGCGAGCATCGCCTTTACAGCGTCATCACGTTCATCGAACAGGTCGGCAATGAGAGCTGAATCGCGATCCAGGCCCAGCGTCAGTTGGGTCATGTCGTTCGAGCCGATCGACATACCGTCAAAGTGCTCCAGGTACTGGTCGGCAAGCAGCGCATTGGTCGGCAATTCGCACATCATGATGATTTTCAGGTCGTCTTTGCCGCGCTCCAGACCATTGTCCCGCAACAGGTCAATCACCTCTGCTCCCTGCGCTACCGTGCGAATGAACGGGATCATTACTTGCACGTTCTTGAGGCCCATGTCGTTACGGACTTTGCGCAGAGCGGCGCACTCCAGTTCGAAACACGGCCGGAACGCCTCGGAGACGTAACGGGCGGCGCCGCGAAAGCCGAGCATCGGGTTTTCCTCTTTGGGTTCGTATGCGTCACCCCCGATAAGGTTTGCGTATTCGTTGGTCTTGAAATCCGACAGACGCACAATAACGGGATGCGGGGCAAACGCTGCGGCGATCGTGCTGATTCCTTCCGCCAGTTTGTCGACGAAAAAAGAAAGTGGTTCGTCGTAACCTGCCATTTGTTCATCGACCGCCGCACGGATCTCGGAATCAAGCGATTCATATTCAAGAAGGGCGTTCGGATGCACGCCGATCATTCGATTGATGATGAACTCAAGCCGCGCGAGGCCTACTCCGTGGTGCGGGATGTTGCAAAAATCGAACGCGCGATCGGGGTTGCCCACATTCATCATGATCTTGACCGGGATATCCGGCAGGGAATCCAGTTCGATTTCCGATTCTTCGTATTGCAACAGTCCTTCGTAAATATAGCCCTCGTCACCCTCGGCGCAACTCACGGTTACGTCGGTACCATCCTTGATGCGCGACGTCGCATCGCCGCAGCCAACCACGGCCGGGATACCCAGTTCGCGCGCGATGATTGCCGCATGGCAAGTGCGTCCGCCGCGATTGGTGACAATCGCCGACGCCCGTTTCATCACGGGTTCCCAGTCCGGATCGGTCATGTCGGAAATCAGCACGTCGCCAGGCTGGACGCGACCCATTTCGCTGACATCACGGACGATCTTGGCGGTGCCAGCGCCAATCTTCTGGCCGATGCTGCGACCGGTACCGAGCACTTTGGAGCGGGTCTTCAGGGTATAACGATGGATCGTACGGCCACTGCGGCTTTGAACAGTCTCGGGCCGTGCCTGCAGGATATACAGCTTGCCGTTGCTGCCGTCCTTGCCCCATTCGATGTCCATTGGCCGACCGTAGTGTTCTTCAATGGTCACGGCGGCTCGTGCCAACTCGACAATGTCTTTTTCGTTGAGTGAGAAGGTCAGCTTTTCGGCATCATCCACGTCGACCGTCTCTACCGTCTTGCCGGGTTTCGGGTCTTCGCTGAAAACCATCTTGATGTTCTTGCTGCCGAGATTCTTGCGCAGGATCGGAAAACGTCCGGATTCAAGGGCCGGCTTGTAGACATAAAACTCGTCGGGGTTAACTGCTCCCTGCACGACGGTTTCGCCAAGTCCGAAAGACGACGTGATGAATACGGCATCGCGAAAGCCGGATTCGGTGTCGAGCGTAAACATCACGCCGGCAGAACCGATATCGCTGCGTACCATGTACTGGACACCGACCGAGAGCGCTACATTCGAATGATCGAATCCCTGGTGTACGCGATAAGCAATTGCCCGATCATTGAATAGTGACGCAAATACCTGGTGCATTGCGGCGATAAGGTGATCGAGCCCACGCACGTTCAGGAAGGTTTCCTGCTGGCCGGCGAAGGAAGCATCCGGCAAGTCTTCGGCGGTCGCCGAAGAGCGAACGGCGACACGGATGTCCTTTCCGCCGGACATCTCCGCCCACGCGTCGTTGACTTCCTCCTTCAGCCGCTCGGGCAGCGCCGTGTCGTTAATCCAACTGCGTATTGACTTGCCGGCTTCCGACAGTGCACCGATGTCGTCGACATCGAGAGACTGGAGTTTTTCACGAATTCGTTCATCGAGATTATTGCAGCGCAGGAAGTCCCTGTATGCGGCGGCTGTCGTTGCAAAGCCGCCTGGGACTGCGACACCCAGCCCACTGAGATTGCTGATCATTTCGCCGAGAGATGCGTTTTTTCCGCCAACAATTTCAATATCTTCCATGCCAAGCTGTTCCAGCTTGATGACGTATGGCTGCAAGGCTAGCTCCCTTTCGTGGCGGCGGACGCGCTTTGTCTCCGCCTGATCAACTGTTTGTGTTGGCGTAATACGTTTGTAGCTGGCAAACTTTCAGCGTTGCTTGTTTGAATCCAGTTGTCACCGTTCACCAGGCTGCCGCACGTCGCCGACCATGCAAAACCAGGAACACTTCTAAATGAGTGAACGCACATGAGTGAACGTACCGTGTTTTTTCTGTCGGACCAGACTGGTGTCACCGCCGAGACGCTGGGTCACAGCCTTCTTACGCAGTTTGACGGCCAGCATTTTCGGCAAGTGACTGTGCCATTTATAGATACCGAAGACAAGGCACGGGAAGCCGTCAGGAAGATTAATTCAGCCGCCAGCGAATCGGCCCTGCGACCTATCGTATTCTCGACGCTGGTACAGGATGATTTTCGCTCGATTGTGCGTGACTCCAACGGCTTGCACCTCGATATCTTCGACGTCTTTCTGGAGCCGCTGGAAACTGAGCTCAAACAGAAGTCCACGCATACTGCCGGCCGCGCGCACGGAATGAGCGATATAGACAGCTATATGAAGCGGATTGAGGCAACCAATTTCGCTCTGGCGAATGACGACGGCGGTATTGCGCGAAACTATGATATGGCGGACGTGATACTGATCGGAGTGTCGCGGAGCGGCAAGACACCGACCTGCCTGTATCTGGCGCTGCAGTATGGGGTATACGCAGCCAATTTCCCCCTGACCGACGAGGAATTCGATAGTGGCACTTTGCCTGAAATACTGGCTTCACAGAAAAGCAAGCTGTTCGGCCTGACCATATCACCAGCGCGATTGCAACAGATCCGCAAGGAGCGGCGCGCACTTGGCCGTTACTCGACAGCACAACAGGTTCGGTTTGAATTGCGCGAAGCAGAGAAGCTCTTCAAGAAGTACGGCATACCGCATGTCGACACAACCGAGTTTTCGATCGAGGAAATCGCCAGCCGAATTCTCGATAGTACCGGGGTTGAGCGTCGAGTGCGACCCTGAAATTGCGTTGCGGATGCAAGCCGATTAACAACAGCAATTTCGGACCTACGTAGCATTTGGGTCGTCACCCCTGTGCTATATTCGAGCTATGTTGCTCGACTATCAATTGGTGCCGCAGACAGTTGTCAGGCCACGAAGTTTCGTCGGCCTGATGATGTTGTACGAGAGCAACTTCATTCGCCTTCGTCAGTTGATTCCGGAGCTCGAGCGACTGGATGGCTACTATCAGTCGCGGGTTGCCGGAGACTGCGATCTTCACCTCGAGATTCTTGATCGAAGTCGCTATACGGTGACACTGTCACTGTCATACTTCTTTCAGGTTGATGGCACACGGTTCGCTGACCCGGACGTGAAAATCCGCGTTTATTTGGACGGTAGTCTCGCTGAGGCAATGAGTCTTTGTGGCGAGCACCGGCACGCGGAATTGCGGCGACTGACACGGGTGCACGGCGCCGAACTGGGTGCACGCTGGCGCCGCAATATTGTCCTGAACAAGTGGCTCGACTACCTGCTGGACAGCGGTCACCTGATTCTCGAACGGTAACGGCACCGGGGCGCCAACAGCGCCTCTGCCACCCCGATCGGTCCCGCTTTTTCCCTGTAAATCGGCTGCTTGCCGGGGCTCCTGCCCAGTCAGGCAAAACTGTCGATTGAATCAAGGATTGGTGACAGGCGCCTTGTCATAATGCCAGAGCAAGGGGATCCGCGATCGCCGCGAGTCGACCGGTATTATGTTTAAGGAGTGACCTTGTCGAGTCTGACAGCCATCTTCGGCAGCGCCGCAGGGAAGTCTCAGGACAGCGAGAAACTGCTGAACCTGTACTGGAACCGTGCGGAACTGAAGAAAGAATTCGCCGGGATGCGGAAGGAGCAATTCAAGCTTCAGGACAAGATCAAGCAACAGGAAGGGGCGACCGCTCGACTGCAGCAAAAGCTGGATCACCTTGAGCAGTTGCTCATCGACCCGGCCTGGACACGTAACGTCGTTGTTTTCTATCAGCTACGTGGCCTGGCGTTGCGCTGCCAGCGCAAGCTGGCGAAGTTTGCCGAGCAACTGAAGCAGCAACGGGAGCAGCGCCAGCACAACAGTCTGCTGGTGCAATGGAACGAGCAACGAACGCGCGAGTCTCAGCGCGTCGAGAAAGAGATTGACGAGCAACGCGAGGTCATCCTGCAGTTGCAGGACCAGTTGCAAGCGGAGCAACGACGGTTGCTTTCAATGCGCGGTTTTTTGAAGTTTTTTCGGCGCCGGGCTGTCACAGCGGCGCTGGACAAGGTTGCCGACCAGATCGACGAAGCAACGCAGAACGAACTGGTGCTTAAACGCAAGTTGAATGAGATAAAGAATCGCAGGGCGCCTGAGAATCAGGGACTTGATGTCTCGACCAAGCGCTCGATCAATTTCATGATTCTGTCATTTGCACAGCAACTCCTGCTGCATTTCGCGGACGACGACCTGGCAGCGATGGCCAAGGAAGCTGGTGAGAAAAGCGTGGGTGCTATCAACTATGGTTCCCCACGTGAATGCGATCAACTTCTCACAAGAATTCAGAAGCGCCTGGATATGATGGAGCAGAACACGGATTTCGCCGCAATTTTGCAAACTCGCGTCAAGCTGATTGCGGAGCTGGCGCAGTTTCGCACCGAAACAGATACTGTGCCGATCGCCGGAACAGTGACGACATTGTTCGATATTGGCAAGGACGGTGCTGTCAGCAAAAGCGAGAACAACATACTGGGCGAAAACTACTGGGGCATTGCGAAGATTCTAAGTCGCTAGCGGCCATCGGTGTACCCCGTCGGGGGTGTCCCGCCTTCTGTGCCAGTGTCCTGCCATAGCCGGGCTATTCCTCGTCGTCGCGCCTCGCCAGACGCAAAAATCCAAGACCGATTCAGCATTGTTATTTGTGGGACAGGACACTAGATGTCCGTGCGATACATCGGGCGCTGAAACCGTGGCAGGCTCTCGTTGTTGTACATCGACTCGCGCATTGCGCCATGCTGAATCGCATAATCCAGGTCCGTCAGATCGCTGGTGTCGCCGGCAGCGTCAGCAGAATCCTGCCGGCGTGTTGCTGAATCCTCTCCCGCCACGACCGTCATCGGGACAGCATCGCTGGCCGCAGTCGGCAGGTCGCCGGCATCGGCGAAAATGTCTTCGAGCAGGTTGGCAACCCGCGGCGTCAGAAACAGCAACGGCGCCGCCGGACCCGCTGCACTTGCGGTTCGTTCATCGAGAGCGTCAACAGTGTGCGTTTCGGTCGTCATGAGATCGACACGCTCGATCGCCCACTGGTGATTCGCAATATTGACGCTCTTGAGATGCTGGGTAACGCTGTTGCAGGACGCGCTCCAGCCCGGTGCAGCAAGCGCGACGTTGCACAAGCCAAGCGCCATAAACCCCGCCAATGCAACGCTCAAGGCCCGTAGCGGGGCGGTGGTGCTGCCGGCAGGGCATGCAGGAGTGAGTCGATTAAACGCGCGATCAAACACGGCATCCTCCAGGTCAGGCGCGACCGCCGTAGTGGGTGTTGTAGTCGAGTATAACACCGGCGGAAGACGTGGCAAGTACCCGTTTTGCGCGGGGACTCAGTTCGTAATTTGCGCTGCTCGTGCGGGTGTGGCTTCTATCTCTCGCATTCGGGCCAAATCTGAAACTATGGCTGCCGCCTGGTCAAGGTGCACATCCGGTGCTTCGATGTCGTCGAGCTCATCGATGCTCGCGAGCGGTTCCTTGCCCAATCTGGCACGCCGGGCATTTTCGCGCTCAAACCGGCGCTTTACGGACTCTTCGCGCTCCTTGCGGCGTTCGTCAATGTTGAGAGTTACGGTTTTGCGCGCTCGTACTTCCGCAACATCCTGGATACCGTCGAGCAAGTAGCGGTAATCGGGGTCGTCCTTGCTGCGCGTCAGATGCTCGTTATTCAGAGACGCGATCGTCGTGGCGAGTGGCACCCCCGCACGAAAGCGGGTCGTGCGAATGGTGTCCCAGGGGAGTGCACTGTCCCGGGCGCTTTCGCCAACGATTTCGATATCAATGGGTGAGGGCAGCGGGATATCAGGGTTCACGCCGCGATGCTGGGTACTTTCACCGGTCACCCGGTAGTACTTGCCGACTGTCAGCGTCAGTTGCCCCAATCCATCGTCCTCAGCGCGACGCACGTATTGATCCAGTGAATAGAGATTCTGCACCGTGCCTTTGCCGAAGGTTTGCTGCCCGATAATGATGCCGCGCGCATAGTCCTGGATCGCTGCCGCAAAAATTTCCGATGCAGAAGCACTGAAGCGGTTCACCAGGACGGCCAGCGGTCCGTTATAGGCGACGCGCGCCACCGGGTCCGGGTCGTCCAGGCGGCTGATGCGGCCATTCGAGCTGCGCAATTGCACCACCGGGCCATTATCGATGAAGAGGCCCGTCAGCGCCGTGGCTTCTGTCAGGTGTCCGCCACCGTTGTCCCGGAGATCGATAATCAATCCATCGATTCCCTTTTCTTCGAGTTCGAGGATCAGATTTTTTACGTCTTTGGTGGTGCTGGTGTAGTCCTTGTCACCATTGCTCAGTGCGTTGTAATCGCGATAAAAACTGGGAACTTCGATGACGCCGATCGACCAGTCCCGCCCGTCGCGTGGCACGCTGATGATACTGCTCTTTGCGGCCTGCTCCTCGAGCTTCACCTGGTTGCGGGTCAGGCTAATGGTTTTCTGCGGTGCGCCGTGCAAAGAGTCACCCGACAAAATCTGCAATTGCACCACGGTGTCTTCGGGACCCCGGATAAGTTGCACGACATCGTCGAGTCGCCAACCGATAACGTCGACCAGTTCCCCGTCGCTGCCCTGGCCGACAGCCGTAATCCGATCGTTGGGCTGCAGCGAGCCATCGATAGCTGCCGGCCCGCCCGGAATGACATTGATTACCTTGACATAGTCATCCTCGATCTGCAGCGATGCGCCAATTCCGAAATAGGAAAGGCTCATCTGGATGCGGTATTCCTCGGAATTGCGCGGTGACAGGTAGCTGGAGTGCGGGTCGAGCGTCTGAGCAAACGCGTTCATAAATGTTTCAAAGACGTCTTCGCTCTTGATCTGGTCCATTCGTTTCAGGAATCGGGTGTAGCGCTTGTTCAGAATTTCGCGGGTTTCGTCGATTGTCTTGTCCGCCAGCACCAGGCTCATTGCATCGTTCGTCACGCGCTTGCGCCACAAATCGTCCAGATCCTTCGTGGTCGACGCCCAGGGTTGTTCCGAACGATCGAAAACGTATTCTTCGTCGCTGTTGAAATCGAAGTCCTTGTCCAGCTGCTGCAACGCAAATTCAAGCCGTTCCCGGCCCCGGGTCCTGTACACTTCAAACATGTCAAAAACCGGCATCATCGACGCCGATCCCAGCATGTCATCGATTTCGTAACGGTACTTTTCGAACGCTGCCACGTCACTCGCCAACAGGTACATACGACCGCCATCGAGCGCTTCGATGTAGCGATCCAGTATGCGCGACGACAGTTCGTCGTCTACCGATGACTGCTCGTAGTGGGATTTCTGGACGAACTCCGTCGCCAGCAAACCGATCTTTTCATGCTTTGGAAGCGGGGCGAGACGCGGTTCGAGCACTTCTGAAGGGGCCGACGATGCCGCCGGAATGAGAATGGAGCCGGAGACAGCCAGAATCCCCAGAATGCCCATGAGGGCGGCTACGATCCTTGAGCGGGCTCCGATTTCATGCATCTTCAATGTTTTCTCCAACTATGCCCTGCAGGCCTTTCCCTGGGTTCAATGCCCCGGAACCGCAGTTTCAGGCGCTGTCGGGCCAATCCCGGTTCAGCTAGGCTAGTTTGCAGAAACGCCGCAATCAAGTGTTCAGTCAGCAAATTTGCGATCATTCCCGCTTTATGTACAGCCACGTTACAGGAACCTCAGCGACTATGCGCCCACTGACTGTTATAACCGGAATCGTCGTGGGATCCTGCCTGTCGATTACCGCCAGTCTTGGCGCTGTGCTTCTCATGTTCCTGATGCTCGGCGACGAATACCCCCGGTTACAGGCGGAATTCCGCCCCCTGCTGACCAGTCTCATTACCTTCCTGACTATGACCTGCATTTCCGGCTTGAGTTTCTATGCAATGCTGATCCGCCACCCCTGGCGGGGTATTCCGCAGGCCTTTATGTGGCTCGGCCTGGCCGTTACCGGTTATAGCTATTGGCCATGACGGCCCCACACTGACCGGCCGCGCCGCCTGAACTAAACAATCCCGAGCGGCGAATCGCTGCCGGTTTTTTTTCCGTTCCGTTGACGGCGGCGGCGCATGCGTGACTGCAAGGACTTGCGACGTTCCGCCAGCCACTCGTCGCGTGTCGCCGCTGACGTGTCCGTACGGCCAGCCCCGGAACGGTTGCTGCGAAAGTCGCAAAAGTCCCGATAGGCGTCTATCTCGTGGCTGAGTTCACGCACCACGAGTTCGATCATGATGGCATCGTCGAGAAAGCCGAGCCCCGGGATGTCATCGGGGATCAGGTCATCCGGTTCGCAAAAATAGGCGAGGGCATTGAGCACCCGGGTGGAATCCTGGGCTGGGAGGCGCCACTCGGCGTCGGTCAGCATGTTAATCATCAGCTCGAGCTTGGCCAGCCGTTCACTGACGAATTCCGGGACGCCGGACGAGTCGACCTTGCGCAGCAGGGCGGCGGCGCGCGCCACGATCTCTTCGGGCGTCCACTTCGCGGCTGCATGCCGCGCCTCGCGCATGATCAGGCGGAAATGCTGGAGATCGCTCTCGCCGAGATTGAATGAAACCTTGAGAACCATTAGCAGGTCTGCCCCGCGACCTCGCTGAAATACGACCAAGCAGCCTGTCGGACTGCGCAGCCTAACCGCCGACCAAAGTCACGTCAATTTGCAGGCGTGCGTGACAATTGAGGGCCCTGGGAAGCCATTGCACCCGTGCCCGGTACAGCGGCAGGAACGCGTCGGCCGGTCGCGTTACTTGCGCGAGCGGGTTTCCCAGGATTTGGCGCGATCGAAGCGACCCGTGTTGTAAGGATCGATGCCGAATTCCTCACCGGTGTCGAGCATCGATTCGTCGAGAATCTTCAACGTGTCATGGGTTCCCGAATCTTCGCGGACCAACTTGTTGCGAATAAGCACGTTCTTGCCCGGGCCGCCGTCCTCGATCTGACCGCCCATCGTAGCTTTGAAACGCACCGGTGCGGGGGCAGCGCGCTGCGTCTTGCGTTGCGACGGCGGTCGAACACGTACGCCCGTCTGGGACAGGGGCGGCCCCTCCGGCTGCTGTTGGGGGAACAGCCGCTGGCCAAGCCATTTTAAAAATCGGTTCATGGCAGTTGACGTCGCATGTTTCATGGGCAGGTGTCTCGGTTCGGACGACTATACGCGTCAGACGACACGAGCATGCCAGACAATTGACATAATTTCTAGCTTATTGGGGATAAATCTCTGTTAAAGAAGGATAAAGTGTGAGGCAATTCACAGTTTTCGGGAGAGCTGTTTCGGTTGGATTTCCTCAGCCTGGACTGCCGGGCACCTGCCTCAGTCGCCGGAAGACACGCGAAGTGAGCCGCAAGAGTTGCCACAGGATGTAGGGCGCCAGCAAAAGAAACACCACGGCGGGTTCACCGGCGCGGAACTCGCCATGCAGCTGGCCGTAGAAAGCGCCGAAGCCGGACCCCTCGTACGCGCCAAATACGGCCTCCCCGACCAGATAGATCAGCAAAGGCAGTGCCACCAGTCCAACCAGGAACAATGCGCCGAACAAGGCAGCCTCTTTCAGGATTCGGCGCTTCAACGACGGATCACTCCTGGGGCACTCATCCGGCCGGACCTCAAGGCAGTTCCGGGTTCGGACCTCAAGACGGTCACGGGGGTCCGACTTCGGGTCAACGGGTCGGTCATTCGATTGGACATGGCAGAGAATTACTCGCGCGAAAAGTCGTGGCGCGGCAATCGTTGATCATGACTCCGATCAGGTCAAGTCAGTCAGGTCGGCGTAGCGGGGCGAATGCCCGAGTCCTGACGTTGCGGTTCCTCTGAATCTGCACGCTCCCTGGCGGCTCTCCGCCGGCGTCGATAAACGGCGTACGACAGGTGCAGGCATCCTGCAGCGAAAAGCAGGTAGTGAGGCAAGACCCAAAACCATTCACTTATGTAAATCGTTGCCATGAACGCGGCGCAACCAGCTGCCAGGTAAAACCACGGCAGCGCATCGTACATAAGTTTGGGTAGCCAGATTCTTCGCGTTGCCAGCCTTTCCGCACGGCGAGCCAATATCTGGGTGGCGCTTGGATCCAGTGACTTGCTGCCGCTGTCTGAAAACATCGATTCGGTCTGGGGGCGACTGAAGAGAGAGTACAGCGTATACGTCAGCGACAGGAATTGCCGTGATTGCTCTCACATAACCGGGCGGGCTGGCAGATTCACGCAGGCGCAGCGAGCCTTTCGCCTCGCAACAATGTCACGCGCTTCGGGTTAGCGTTTGGGTCGTTCCTCGAAACGGAATTCTGCCGTTCCGACGGTAACTTTATCGCCGTTGCGCAGACCCTTCTCGGTGACCCGAATACCATTAACGAACACACCATTCTTGCTGCCCCAATCAACGATGCGGGTTCGATCATCGTCGGTTACCAATACAGCATGGCGGCGGCTAATGTACTGCGCCTTGATCTGAATATCGTTGTGCGCGGTACGCCCGACAGTAAGCCTGTCCTTGAACAACGGAAAGCGCAGTTCCTGACCGTCAATATTGCCGATCAGCAGCCGTGTCACCCGTTCTCTTTCAGTCGTACTGCCCGACGTACTGCGATCTTCCGTAACGGGTGCTTTGCGCTCGCTCAGCCGTTGAACGACATCCTCCTCCTTCTGTTCCGCCCGGCCGCTGTCCTGTTCCACGGCAACGGATTTGGTCGCCAGTTCGCTCAAAAGAGCGTTGATAGCGGCATCCTTGTGCGAGACCTTACGCTCGTAATCGTCAATATGGCGTTTCAGCTGCCCTAGCTGCTTGCTGAGATCGTTGATTTCTGCCTGGCGGGTCTTGTCGGCCTCTGCAAGTCGGGTTTCGAGCGCCTGACGGAAGCCCTTGCTGTCGATCAAATCCGCGGTCAATTGCTCATTCAGTGATTCGCTTTCCGTCAGCGTCTCCCGTGCTTCGCCCAATTCAAAACGAACTTTGCGCAATTCCTCATCGAACTGCTGCTGTTTGTCCGCAAAACCTGATTCAAGCTCCGCATTTTTCTGCTTTTCCGCTTCGAGGTCCGCTGCAAGCATGTCGATGCGTTGCAGAGCGGCGGCCAACTCCTCTTGCAGCTTGACATGGTCTGTGGTTTGCGCGTTGGAATCGGCGAGCTGATTTTGAAGCTTTATCCGCAGCGTATCCGCGTAATCTTCCGTTTTGGTGAGTTGCTCGCGAATCTCGCGGATCTGTGCTTCGTTGCTCGCGGTCAGTCCGGCGAGGCGCGCGTTCGCTTCCTTGAGGGCCGCCGCCTCTGTGGCCGCGTTGCCCAGTTCCTTTATTCTCGAACGCAAGGAGTGAGCATCCGATTCCAGCGCGTGCAGTTTACCTTCCAACTCCTGGCGACGGTCACGCTCGGCGTTGAGTTCCACCGTAACTTGCTCCAGCTGCGAGGTAGCGGACTCAATCTTCTGGTGGCGATCATCCAGCTCGGTGACGTGCGTGGTATTCGCCTGCTCCAGCGCAGAATTGTCTCGCCTGAGCTGATCGCACTGGGCTTGCAAGTTTCCAATGTGCGACTGCAGTCGCTCGGTTTGGGCTTGCTCTTGCTGTAGCTGCGATTGGGTCTCCGAAAACTTTCTATTCCAGTCTGCGACACTTTGCTCGTGCGAGCGCAATAGCGCATCCTTTTGCGCGCTTTTCTCGCTGAGCTCGGATAGTTCAGCACGTAAGGCAAGAAATTCGGACTGCAACTGTTCGAATTTTGCCTCGACATTCGCGGCCTTCGATTCCGCCTGCTCGAGCGCTGCGGCGGTTGTCTGCAGATTGTCTTGCAGTTTCTCGACTTCCTGGGACATCCCCGTCAACGATGCTTCTTTCCCGGCAATGCCGCGTTTCAATTCCAGCGCTTCTGCGCGGAATCGCTCGTTGTCTTTTTCCGCAGCTGCGAGATTTTGTTCAGCTTTTTCCTTCGCTGCCAGCGACTTGTGCAGACGGTCTGTCACGTCATTGATTTCGCGGGTGAGACGGTTGACGTTTTTCTGCAGGCCCTTAAGCAACGCTTCCCGAGACGAGAGTTCCGCCTGTTGCTTTTCCCAGCGGCTCTTGCGACCTTCGATGTAGTGCTGCAGGGAGGCTACAAGAGAGAGCGTGTCACTGCGCTGCTCCTCAAGCAGCGATACTTTGTCGCCGAAGGCGCGCTCGGCTTCCTCGGCCCATTTGCGTCGGGCTTTCTCTTCCGAAAGTTCTGCGCGCAAAGACTCGATGGTCTTGGTTTCCGCGGCACTCCGTGCTTGCAGATCCGCGAAAGCGCTTTCGAGGGATTCGGCATCGTTACGAGCTGCTTCGATGCGCGTATCCGCTTCTGTCAGGCGACTTTCCTGTTGATGCAATTTCGCTTCGAGATCGGCAAGCTGGCGTTCGCGCTTGCTCAACTGTTCAGTTGCATCTCGCAGTTTGCGCTTGTGATCCTCGAGCTCGGCGGCAACGTTGTCGGTCAGTTGTTCGCGGGCTTTGAGTTCTTTCTCAAGACCGGTCCAGCGGGAGCGTAATTGTTCGATGTCGTATTGCAGCTGGTTTATGCTGGCGTCGCGCTCGCGCAGATCGGACTTGAGAGCGGCGACGGATTCGGTGCCGGGCTTGCTGCGCATCCGCAGGGACTCGAAGGACTGGGTAGCCGCGTCCGCCTCGTATTCCTCCTCGGCCGGCACAGCCACGGCTTCTGACAACACCGGCAGTTCCGAAGTGTCCTCGTCGCTCTCCGAAGTCAAATCACTGATTTTTTTGTTATCGGTGGCCATAGGATCGTCCTGGCAATAGGCCCGCAGTCGCACCCGGAATTCTACACCGACTGCGCTTTACTGAAAGCGTTCTGGTCGCCAGGTCCGGAAGCCAGTGCGGCGTCAATCACAGGCGACCGTCCGGCCATGGGCCCAGAGGCGCAGTGTGGCGATCTCTTCGGCCATTACGACAGACAGGGGACGTGTATCCTGGATTGCCGCCAGCAGGTGGTTTGTATCCAGGCTGCGCTTCTGGGCATGCGCCGAGTACAAGGCTGAAACGATGGCTTGCTCGATTTCCGCGCCGGAAAAGCCGTCACTGGCCGCGGCGATCCGGGTTATGTCAAATGAGTCTGGGTCCTGCCCGCGGCGGGTGAGGTGGATGCGCAGGATGTCGCAACGTACGGAGGCCTGCGGCAAATCGACAAAAAATATCTCGTCGAAGCGACCTTTGCGTACCAGTTCGGGCGGCAAGGCGGTGATGTCGTTGGCTGTGGCAACGACAAAAACCTGTCGCTTCTTTTCTGCCAGCCAGGTGAGAAAGGTCGCCAGTACCCGCTGCGTTGTCCCGGTTTCGCCACCGCGCCCGGCAAGGCCCTTTTCGATTTCGTCGATCCACAGGACGCACGGACTCATCACGTCGGCAGTGTGCAGTGACTCGCGAAGATTTCGCTCCGTTTCCCCGTGGTACTTGTTGTACACAGCACCGAAGTCCAGGCGCAACAACGGCACCGAAAAGATGCCGGCGGTGGCCTTTGCGGCGAGACTCTTGCCGCAGCCTTGCACGCCGATCAACAGCACACCTTTCGGCGTGTCGAGATGCTGAATTTCAGCATCGCCCTGAAAGGCCGGCCGACGTTGTGTCAGCCAGTCCTTCAAACGCTCCAGACCGCCGACATCCGCAAAGCCGGCGGTTTCGTACTCGTATTGCAGAATGCCGCCGGTATTCAACAACTCGTACTTGGCCTGCATGACTTCCTTGACGTCACTATGCGATATGGCACCGTCATGGAATATGGCATTGCGCGCCAGTCGTTCAGTGTCACTGTCGGCGAGGCCGCCAAGATTCCGGATCAGCAACCGGTAGGCCCTGGAATCGACCTTGACCTGCCGGCCGGCGTTGGCGGTCGACCACTCCCGGGCTATACGTTTGATCATGTTCTCGCGGTCTTCCTCGGTCGGGAGTGCCATCTCGAAGCGGGCGCTGAAATTGCGCAATTCCGCCGGCAGTTCGATACGGTGGCTCAGCAGCACCAGGTGGCGCTTCACATCATTGAACGCAAGGCAAACATCCTTCAGCAGGCGAATGTTGACCGGGTCTTCCAGGAAAGGGTGGAAATCGAGGAGCACGTACATGCCGGGTTTGGTAACAGCCCGGATGTGCCGCAGCACATCGGCAGGCTGCGCGTTGTGCAACTGCGGTTCCATGGCGATATCGAGACGCTGCAATCCGTCAGTGACGGTCCAGCGGAACAAGGGCATATAGTCGGCCTTGGCTCGCGAAAGGCAGAACCTCTGCAGCATTTGCAGTAGCCGGGATTCGTCGCGAGTTTCAATGACAACCAGTGGGGTCCTGGATTGCAGCGTGATTTCGAGATCGCGTTGGCGGTCCATGTGCTCGTTACCGGGACTACGCAGCGTCGAATGCCAGCGTATCAGCCGACGTCATCGCCACAGCCGCGCAGCTTGCCGGCCTCCAGCGAGGTCAATGGCGAGCCGGCAATGCGTTCGGCCAAAGCGCGGAAATCCGAGATGGTAATTTTGTCGTTCGAACCGGCCAGCTCACGGGTGACCTCATCAAGGCTGGCCCGGCCCCCCGACTTCTCACGGATTTCAGCGTCGAGCCCAACCAGCAAGGAAACCGCCAGCGCGGTACCACTGCCGCTGGAACGCCTGGCGCACAGGGTCTCTGCCTCCTCGCCCCATTTGGCCAGTTGCTGGTGTGCCAATTGAAATCGGGACTCGCTGATGGTGCCACTGCGCCGCAAGATCTCCAGACTGTAAAACTCGGCAATTCCTTCAACGATCCAGTCTGCGCCTGGCATCGCCGCGAGTCCCATGCCGACGTGCATGGCCTCGTGCACGATAGTGCTGGTCGAGTTTTCACTTAGGAGCGGACGGTCGGCGTGTACAAACATCGACCGCGGCCCAGACAAGGCGCCACGCCACATCGGGTCACCGGCCCCGACAACCGTCAGGCGTTTCGGGAAGTCCGGCAGGAGTCGCGTTAGCTCCGGCAGGGTCCAGTGCAGCAGAGCAACGATGTCCATGCGCCTGAACGACTGGCCGACCGGACCTGCCACGACCACCTGGACGCCGGCAATCATCTCGCGCCGGGTACCGAGCTTGCCCAGTACGATCCAGCCTGTCGGTGTGGCAAACCGTCGGCTGGGGTTCTCGACCCGGTAGCGGTGTTCGCGGCCTGCGTATGGCGTAACGGAAGACCATCCTCGCGGCATCTTGAAAGTCACTCGGGTCTCGCTCGCGGCGCCGACCAGCGTGCGAGTCACCGCTGACGGGATGATGTCTTCGCCGCGGAACAGAGCCCAGTCCGCCTCAATGTAGGCGTCATACGATTCGCCGCGACGCTGATGATCGAGCCGCGCGAACCAGCGCAATGTGCCCCCCTTCACAGGTGGCCGCCAGACAATTCCCCGGCTACTGGTCGCAAGTTCGCCGTCCCCCGTGAACTCCGTCAGGCGGCCGCCCAGGGAACTCATGTCCAGCTCTCGCAAATAATGTGCCGGTTGGCGCAGGCGCAGCTCCACCCATGCGCCACCCGCCGACGGGTCCACGGTTACCTGGTAGTCCAGCCGATAAATGACGCTTTCGTCGTTCGCCTTGGCCGCATCCGGTGCGGCGGCACCCGGTGCGGCGGCATCCGATGCGGCGGCATCCGATGCGGCGGCATCCGATGCGG